>JAFQNZ010000099.1 GCA_017395715.1 Clostridia bacterium
CAAGCTTTGTGGCATCGAACAAGCTGCCCATTGCGCCAAAACGTGGGTCAGCCGCACCGTACACCACGCGCTTCACACGGGAGTTGATGATCGCCCCCGCGCACATAATGCAAGGCTCTACCGTAACATATAAGGTGGCCTTATGAAGACGCCAACCGCCAAGAGCCTTGCACGCGGCATCGATTGCCATGATCTCGGCATGGAGCAGTGCGTTTTTGCCTCCCTCGCGGAAGTTGTAGCCCTCTCCCACGATCTCATCATCCCACACGACTACGGCGCCGATCGGCACTTCGCCCAAGTCGCGCGCCTTTTCGGCAAGAGATAACGCTTTTTTCATATATTCGATATCATTCATTGCAAAAACTCCTTGTTTTTTTCTGTCGGATATGGTAGAATAAAGTATCATAAAATCTTTTTGTCAGGAGGTTACTATGCCACAGAATCAAAAGAAAAAAAACACCAAGAAAAAGTCAACCAAAAAAAGCTCGGGCGGCGCGCTTATGCCCTCTCTGCTTGCCACTATGGTGATCGTGGTTGCCATTCTTGCCAGCTATTTTGTTTACATCACCTATCTCAAAGAGCCCGAACCCGAAATCACAATTCCCGAAGGCTCTGCGGTCGTTCACTACATTGATGTCGGTCAGGGTGACGCCACTTTGATCGTTGCGCCTACAGGCGAGACCATGCTGATTGACGCAGGCGAACGGGGTGACGCCGCCGAGTATCTTGATAAACTGGGCATCGAAACACTCGACTATCTTGTTTTCACCCATTACGACTTTGACCATATCGGCGGCGGTGACGAAGTGCTTGAACTTTGCGAAGTCAAGAACGTGCTTGCCTCTGATTACGAGCCGCACAACAAAACAGGCAAAACGCTTCACACGCTGATCGAAGACGAGGGCGCAAACTTCCTCCATCCCGATAAGGGCGACACATTCACTCTCGGTGACATTCAGTTTGAGGTGCTCACCAAAGCACTCACCGAAAGCAACAAGCACAGCGATGAAAACGAAAACAGCATCATTATGATGATGACCTTCGGGGAGACGAAATTCCTCTTCACAGGCGACGCCGAGAAAAAGCGCGAGGCTGAAATCATTGATTCCTACGGCAAAAAACTTGACGCCGATGTGTACAAAGCCGGTCACCACGGTGCGGACAACGCAAGCTCTGCCGAGCTGATGGCGCTTGTCACACCCGACTACGGCGTGTTCTCCTGCGGTGTTGGCAATAAATACGACCATCCCCGTCAGGGTGCGGTTGACCGCGTAGCAAAATACGCCGAAACCATCCTGCGTACCGACCTGCACGGCGATGTTCTCATCACCACAGATGGCGAAGCACTCGCTTACCAAACCGAAAAGACAACCGATAAAGACCCCCTCATCGGTCTTAAAGTCGTGTATGCCATCCTGCCCGAAAAGGCATATGTAGCGGCATAACCGAATATCAAAACAAGGGATTTTCGCTTTAAGCGAGCATCCCTTGTTTGTTTTTTTAAGAAAACACCTCGTCGGCATAGCGCACCGTTTCGGCGGCATCCTTGGCGTAGCGGTCAGCACCGATCATGTCGGCGTATTCGCGGTTGAGAACCGCACCGCCCACCACCACCTTGCAGGTAAGACCTTCTTTTTTAAGTGCCTTAATCGTTTCTTCCATCGACGAAACCGTGGTGGTCATCAAGGCACTGAGTCCCACAAGTTTTACGTCATGCTCTTTCACAGCTTCCACAACCGCCTCGGGCGCAACGTCTCTACCAAGGTCAATCACGGTATAGCCGTAATTCTCAAGCATCACTTTCACAATGTTCTTGCCGATGTCATGAATGTCACCCTTGACTGTGGCAAGGATCACTTTTTTCTCCTCACCCATCGTCTTGCCCTTTGGCATGGCATCCTTGACGGCTTCGAATGCTGCCTTTGCCGCTTCCGCTGCGGCAAGAAGCTGAGGCAAAAAGGTCTTGCCCGATTCAAAACCGCGCCCAACCTCGTCAAGGGCGGGGATAATATCTTCATTGACTACCGAAAGCGCGTCCTTCTCTTTCAAAAGCTCTTTGGTGTAAAATGCCGCTTTTTCGGAAAGCCCCTTGATCACAGAGCCCTTCAGCGTGTCGATCGCCACACCGTCTTTCTTTTCGGACAGCGAGGCAATATAGTCGGCGGCAGAGGTGTCAAGCCCACCCAGCACGCGGTAGGTGCGGTAGGCATTCATCATGGCATCCGAAAACGGATTCATAATCGCGGCAGAAAGACCTGCCGAAAGCGCCATGGTAAAGAATGCACCGTTGATGCGGTCGCGCTCGGGGAGTCCAAAAGAAACATTCGAAACACCCAGCGAGGTCAAAAGTCCTCTCTCATGCAACGCTTTCACCGTGCCAAGCGTCACAAGTGCCGCATTGCTGTCAGACGAAACGGTAAGCGCCAGCGGGTCAAAGATCAGATCTTTTTCACAAAGTCCGTATGTTTTCGCGGTGGAAAGGATCTTGTCGGCAATGGCAACACGCCCCTCGACTGTATTGGGAATGCCGTTTTCGTCAAGTGTCAAAGCCACCACCATGCCACCATACTTTTTGGCAATCGGGAAAATAGCACGCATACTGTCTTCAGCGCCGTTCACCGAATTGAGAAGCGGTTTTCCGTTGTAAAGACGGCAGGCTTTTTCCATGGCATCTCTGTTTGCGGTATCGATCTGCAAGGGGGCATCACACACTTCCTGCAAAAGCTTCACCGCCTCGCACAGCACTTGCGGCTCATCGAGCTCGGGAAGACCCACATTCACGTCAAGAATCATCGCGCCCTTTTCGCATTGGGCAATGCCTTCTGTGGCAAGATAGCCAAGATCCCCCTCGCGAAGCGCCGCTTTGAGTCGCGCTTTGCCGGTGGGGTTGAGTCTTTCTCCAATGAGAACAGGCTCTTTGCCAAAAGTCACGGTATGCGTATAGGAAGAAACCACGCTGATCTGTTTGGGAGAAAGAACAGGCGCAGAGCGTGTATCAACCACCGCTTTGAGCGCCGCAATATGATCGGGCGTTGTGCCGCAACAGCCGCCCGCAAAGAACACGCCGTCAAACAAAAGCGACTTCATTTCCTCAGCAAACGCCTCGGGCGAAAGATCATACACCGTTTCGCCGTTACGAATGGCGGGAAGCCCTGCATTGGGGGTTACCACAAGCGGAATTGACGCAACCTTTGCCATGCGTTTCACAAACGGTAAGAGCTTTTCGGGCCCAAAGCCGCAGTTCACACCAAGGGCAGATACGCCAAGCCCTTCAAGAAGTGCCACCACGGTCTCCACATCAGCACCCGTCATCAATTTGCCGCGCTCGTCAAGGGCAACGGTGGCAATGATCGGCAGATCCGAGTTTTCTTTGGCGGCAAGCACCGCCGCTTTTAATTCATATAAGTCTCCCATCGTTTCGATCAGGATAAGGTCGGCGTGCGGCGCACCGATCTTGACCGTTTCGGCAAAGATTGCAACCGCTTCTTCAAAGGCAAGCTCGCCAAGCGGCGCAAGCAGCTTGCCCGAAGGACCCATATCCAGCGCGATCAGAACATCCCTGCCCGCTTTGTCTCTTGCACGCTTGGCGTTGTCAATCGCCGCCAAAATCACACGCTCGGTGTCATCGCCAAGCTTGTGACGGTACGCGCCAAAGGTGTTGGTGTTGATGATGTCAGCGCCCGCCGCAATATAAGCTGTATGGATCTCTTCGATCGCTTCGGGGTGGGAAAGATTCCAATATTCCGGCTTTTCTCCGGGTGCAAGCCCTTTTTTGACAAGGAGCGAACCCATACCGCCGTCGAACAAAAGAATGCGGTCATTATGTAAAAGATTGTATTCTACCATGGTTTTATCCTTAATATAGATATATTACTTGATAATCGCCGAAAGATTCTCTTTGATCTTGGCCGCCACATCCGGCTTGTTCATCGCGTAAACGTGTACCGCGCGGATACCGTTGGCATAAAGGTCAATGATCTGCTCGGTGGCATACGCAATGCCTGCCTGCTTCATCGCTTCGGGATCGTCGCCGTAACGGTCAAGGATCATCTTAAAGCGCGAAGGAAGTGCCACGCCGGAAATCGCACAGATGCGCTTGATGCTCTTGGGTGTCACCACAGGCATCACGCCCGCCACCACGGGAATGTCAATACCCTTGTCGCGAAGCTTGTACATATAATTATAAAGGATGTTGTTGTCAAAAAACATCTGCGTTACCAGAAAATCGCATCCCGCATCCACTTTGTATTTGATCGCATCAATATCGGCAGCAAGTGTTGCCGATTCGGGATGACCTTCGGGATAGCAAGCGCCTCCCACGCAAAAATCGCCCCTTGATTTGATCTCGGCAACGAGCTCCCCCGCATAGCGGTATTCAAGGCGGGAAGCATCAAAGCCTGCAGGCAAATCGCCGCGCAGTGCCAACACATTCTCAATGCCGTGTGCTTTCAAGGTTTCAAGATGCTCCCTCACGCTCTCTTTGGTGGAGGAAATACAGCTGAAGTGGGCAAGCGCGGTTACACCGAAATCGCGCTGGATCTCGGTGGCAATTGAGGTTGCCATACCTGCATTGGTTCCGCCCGCGCCGTAAGTCACACTCATATAATCGGGCGAGAGGGCAGCAATTGCCTTCACCGCTTCCGACACACTCTCATAGCCGTCAGCTGTCTTTGGCGGAAACACCTCAAAAGAAAGCGACGATCTTTTTTCCGAAAATAGATCCTTCAGTCTCATACCGTTCACCGTACCATTATCTGTAGTCTTATTAAACAGTTTTTATTGTAACACAGATTTGTGAACGCTTTGTTAAAAAGTGTGAATATTTTATTAAGAAATGCATCTTTTTTGAATCATCCCGCATCAATTTGGACGGTCAATCCTCATTTTTGAAGTTTTCGATTTATTTTTTTCAAAAAGGTATTGCTTTTTTCTTTAGAATGCGCTATAATGAATTGCAAAATATTGTCATCGATCAAATGACAACAAAAGAAAGAAAGGATGATACCCATGAAAAAGCTTCTCATTGTTATGGTAGTTGCTCTTCTCGCAATTGCACTTGTTGCTTGCGGCGGCGAAGAAGCTACCACCACCAAGGACGCTGGAACTACCACTGCTCCCACAACCACTAAGGGCGGTGATGTTGTAACCACTCCCGGCACCACCCTTCCCGGTGCTGTAATCACCACTCCCACAACCACCGTGCCTGCAACCACGCCCGGCACCACCACTCCCGGCACCACTCAGTACATTCCTCCCGTTCAGAGAGAAATCGAAGAAAAGATGGATCTCTCTTGGTGGAACGAGGTTCACGCAATGAACCCGATCCAGTATTCCAAGAACGCTGATGGCACCATGAGCTACACTTGGTCTCTCACCATCAAGGCTGAAAGCGGTCTGTTCTTGAACTTCCCCGA
>JAFQNZ010000012.1 GCA_017395715.1 Clostridia bacterium
GGTGTGCGGCTGTCTTGCCGAGCGCTACGGTGACGATATTGTCAAAGAACTGCCCGAGGTTGACGCCGTTGTGGGCGTTGGCAGTATTCACGAAATTGCGAAGGCGGTGGATGCCGCTTACCGCGGCAAGAAGTTTTATTCCTGCCTTGACAAAAACACGCTCCCTCTTGGCGGCGACCGCATCATCACCACGCCGGAATATACGGCATATCTGAAAATTGCCGAGGGTTGCGATAACCGTTGCACCTACTGCGCCATTCCCGATATCCGCGGTGTGTTCCGCAGCCGTCCGATTGAGGATATTGTGGCAGAAGCCAAAAATCTTGAAGCCATCGGCGTGAAGGAACTGAACATCGTGGCACAGGATACCTCGCGCTACGGACTTGATCTTTACGGCGAATATTCCTTGGCAAAGCTCGTGCGAGCTATTACCTATGCCACCGAGATCCCGTGGATCCGTCTTCTTTATTGCTATCCCGACAAGATCACAGACGAGCTTTGCGAAGAATTCAAAAACAACGACCGTCTTGTGAAGTATATTGACCTGCCGATCCAGCATATCAATGATAAAATCTTAAAACGAATGAACCGTCACGGCGGACGCGAAGTGATTGAAGATGCCATTGCGCGGCTTCGCAAGGCTTGCCCCGACATTACCATCCGTTCCACAGGCATTGTGGGCTTCCCCGGTGAGACCGAAGAGGACTTTGAAGAATTCTGTCAGTTCATCAAGGACGTGAAGTTTGATCACTTCGGTGCGTTCACCTACTCGGCAGAAGAGGGAACACCGGCGGCTGAATTTGACGATCAGGTGGATGAGCAGACAAAGCTTGACCGCTACGATATCATCATGCAAACACAAAATGCCGTGGTGGAAGAGAACAACAACCGTATGATCGGCAAAACTGTAAGTGTTTTGGTAGAGGGCTTTGACCCCGTGGCAGAAGCGTACTTTGCAAGAAGTAAGGCAGATGCCCCCGAAATTGACGGAAAAATTTATTTCACTTCGAAAAAGAGATTGACCGACGGCGTCTTTATCAAGGTAAAGATCCACGAAGCCGTTGATTACGATTTGTTCGGCGAAGCGACTTTTTAAGGAGACTGTGTTATGGATATCAAAAAAGTTCCGAATGTTTTAACTGTGATCCGTGCTATTTTGGTGCCTGTTTTTATGGTACTTGTGATCTTCCCGATCATTCCGGGAGAAACGGCACTTCGCATTGTGGGCGCATCGCTTTTCTTGGCGATCTCTCTGACCGATATGCTTGACGGTCAGATTGCACGCAAATACAACGCGGTTTCGGATTTCGGCAAATTCCTTGACCCGATTGCCGACAAACTCCTTGTGATGGGCGGTATGCTCTCTCTTGTGATCTTCTATATGGACCGCCTGCACACCACCTTTGCCATTCTGATCGCTTTCTCGCTCTTTATTGTTATGGTGCGTGAGCTTGCCGTGACCTCTCTGCGCCTGATTTGCAAAAATACAGGCGGTAAGGTGATTGCCGCCAACATGGCAGGCAAGGTCAAGACGGTTTCGCAGATCGTGTTTATCATTGCCGCCTTGATCGAAACACCCCTTTTCAACTTTATTGCCGATCTGACCGGGCTTGATTTTCTCTACGGCTCACTTTGGGTGTCTTACGCTGCCCTTGCCGTGATGACCTTTATGACGGTCTATTCGGGCATTCAGTATTTTGTTCTCTATCTCCCCATGCTGAAGGATAAGAAGGACTAATCAACAAACAAGGAGCGCCGTATGACAGTCAGCGAGCTTGACAAACAAATCAAACCGAATATGCGCGGCGCTTACCTGTTTTACGGGGAAGAAGAATACTTAAAACTCCGCTACCGCGAAAAAATGCGCGCCGTTTTACTTGAGGATGAATCTCTTGCCCCCTTCAATCACAGCATCATTACCGATATTACCCGCCTTGCGGGTGAAGTGGAAACCTTGCCCATGATGGCTGAGCGCCGTCTTGTGGAAGTGGAAGACGTGAATTTTTCAAAGCTCAACAAGGATTCTCTGGAAGCGCTTGTGTCTCTTCTCGAAAAGACCGAGGATACTGTGGTTTTGTTTTTCACCCGCGAGGGGGAATTTGCGGCAGGAACACCCAAAAAGCCGAGTGAGATCTTCAAAAAACTCTCATCGGTCGTGAACATTGTGGAGTTTTCAAAGCAAGCGCCAAACCGCCTTGCCACATGGGCGGCAAAGCATTTTGCCTCCCACGGTACCTTTGCCGAGGGGGATGTTTGCCATGCCCTGATCGAGCGTTGTGGCACCGACATGAACGTGCTTGCCAACGAGATCGCCAAGCTTTCGGCGTATGCTTTGGCGCATGGGGAGACTAAGATCCGCCGCGACATGATTCCCATCGTGGTGACAGCCTACCGTGAATCGGGCGCGTTTGATTTTGTGAACGCCATTATGGAGGGCAACACGGCGTATGCCTTTGCGCTTTTTACCGATATGAAGCGCCGCCGCGAGAAGCCTGTGGAAATTGCCGCTTCGATTTCGCGCGTGATTTCTGAGCTCCGTCTTGTCAAGACCTATGCCGATGCGGGGCTTTCGCTTGCCGAAATGGTCTCTGCCACCAAAATGAAGGAATACAGCATCAAGCTGCGCCTGAATGCTCTGCGCGGACGGACTTCCGCCGAGCTTGACCGCGCGGTGGAGCTTTGTTATGAAACCGACATCAAGCTCAAATCGCGCTCGGCGGACAAGTATTTTCTGATTGAAAAACTGATCCTTGATCTCAGCGCGCGCGGGGAGTAATCTTTCATGGAAAAAATCAAAATTGACAAAGTGATCGTGGTGGAAGGAAAGTATGACAAGATCAAGCTTTCCTCGCTGCTTGATGCCTATATTGTTACCACCGAGGGTTTCGGTATTTTTCAGAATGACGAAAAAAAAGCGCTCTTTCGCCGTCTTGCCGCCGAGCGCGGCTTGATTGTGGCATCCGATGCCGACGGCGCGGGGCTTGTGATCCGCAATTATTTTAACAGCATCATTCCGAAAGAATATCTCTTTCATGTCTATATCCCCGCCATCCGCGGAAAAGAAAAGCGCAAAGACGCTCCCTCAAAAGAGGGTACGCTTGGTGTGGAAGGCATGGAAGCTGAGCTTTTGCGCGAGCGCTTTCTGCCCTTTGCTTCTGACGCATCGCACAATGAGTGTGAAGAGATCACGTTATTTGATCTCTACGAAGACGGCTTTCGCGGTAAAGAAAACAGCGAAGAAAAACGCAAAGCCTTTTTACAGGCGGCAGGACTGCCTATGAATTTATCTGCCAAAGCCCTTGTGGGGGCTGTGAATCTACTTGGCGGAAAAGATTTTTACGAATCGGTCAAAAAGACCTTGACCCATAAAGAATCATAAACAAAGGATGGATGTAATTCTATGAAATGCCCGATTTGCGGATTTGAAGACAGTCGCGTTGTGGATTCCCGACCCACAGAGAATTCAAGCATTCGCCGCCGCCGTGAGTGCCTTTCCTGCAAGCACCGTTTCACAACCTATGAGTTTGTGGAGCAGGTACCGCTTTTTGTCATCAAAAAAGACGGCACCAAAGAAGTGTTCGACAGACAAAAGCTCCTGGCAGGTTTGATCAAGTCCTGCTACAAGCGCCCTGTTACGGCTGATCAACTGGAAGACTTGACCAAAGACATTGAATCCGAACTGATCAATGCCTTAAAGACCGAAGTGCCCTCCAAGGAGATCGGCACGATGGCAATGGAACGCCTGCGCGAGCTTGACGAAGTTTCCTATGTGCGTTTTGCCTCGGTGTACCGCGAATTTAAGGACATTGAAACCTTCCTTGCCGCCATTGAACAGCTGCAAAACAAGAAAACAAGAAGAAAAAGAAATAAAACAACCGACTAAACAACGAAAGGAAGTATTAAACTATGCCGATTTCCGGAAAAAGAATGATGGATCTTGTGAAAAAACTCGGTTTTGAACGCCTTTCTACCTATGAAAGCGAAACCAAAGCTGCCGAGATGCTGTGCGACGAGATCCGCGCGATGGGACTTGAGCCTACCGTGGAGACTTTTTTGGCACCCCATTACGAGATCAAAGACGTGAAGCTTGAGATCACCGAACCTTTCTACAAAGAAATTACCTGTACAGGCTACGGCTTTTCGGGCAATGACGCCAAAGACGGCGTGGAAGCGGAATTTGTGTATATCGAAGGCTTTGACCCGATCGACCTTTACGATGTGAAGGGCAAGATCGTATTCTTCACAGGCGGTATGGGTGTTTCTGCTTACGAAAGCCTGATCAAAGCGGGCGCTGTTGGCTTTATTTGCACCAGCGGCACCTTCCGCGATAAGCTTGCCGAAAGCGATCTTGAAGAAAGAACCCTGCGCGACAAGCACACCGAGCATGGCAAATTGCCCGGCGTGACCATCCGCATGAAGGATGCGCTTTCCCTCATTCCCAAGCACCCCACCCGCGCAAAGATCACCCTTTTTCAAGAGGAAGGGGAGGCAGACAGCCGCAACGTGATTGCCGAGATCAAGGGCACCAAGTATCCCGATGAGATTGTGGTTTACACCGCGCACTACGATACCGTTCCGTTTTCCAAGGGTTATTTCGATAACTCGACCGGTACGGCTATGGTGATGGAGCTTCTCCGTCAGTACAAGGACAATCCTCCCATGCGTACCGTGCGCTTCATCTTCTGCGGCTCGGAAGAAAGAGGTCTGCTCGGCAGTAAGGCGTATGTGGCAAAACACGAAGACGAGCTTGAAAAGATCCGCCTTTGCATCAACCTCGATATGGCAGGCCCGATTCTCGGCAGAGAAATGGCAAATGTCACAGGCGAAGAAAGCCTTTGCCACGCGCTGACCTTCTATTATAAGGAGATCGGCTATCCCATGACGGTGCGTCAGGACCTTTATTCCTCCGACTCGATTCCCTTTGCCGACAAGGGCATTCCCGGCATCAACTTCTTCCGCTCGGGCGCTCACGGCTCGTATCAGATCCACACACGCCATGATATCATTGATATTCTTTCGGCAGAAAGCCTTGCCAAGACCACAAACTTCATCAAGAGCTTTTCGGATAAAGTGCTGAACGCCGCATTCTTCCCGATCGAGCGCAAAATGCCCCAGAACATGGTGGAAAAACTCGACAAGTATCTTCTTAAGAAGAAAGATAACAAGTAAATAAAAAAGCCACCGAAAGGTGGCTCAGACTGAAGACAAAAGGAATTTCACGTTTTGTGAGATTCCTTTTTGTGTTGTATAAAAAGATTATTGACACCTCATCCGTCACAGCAAGCTGTGCCACCTTCTCCCACTGGAGAAGGCATTGGCATAAACACTCTTTTAAACAATCAAATATAGTTAAAATCACTTTATTATACAAAAAGTAGAGTTGCCGGAGCCTTCTCCAGTGGGAGAAGGTGGCTTTGCCATAGGCAAAGTCGGATGAGGTGTTATATTTGGAATTGTATAAAACTTCATTTCGTTTAACAAAAAAACAAAGCCACCTTTTCGGTGACTTTGTCTTCGCTCTGAAGCCACCGAAAGGTGGTTTTTTTCTTATCCCCAAATGATCTCGGTGGTTTCGGGCAAGCCTTTTGTCCATTCGGTGTGCCATCCTGCGGGTTGGCTTGATGTGCTGCAATGAATTTTGGCAAGGGCAGAGCATTTTTCAAATACACCTTCACCTACCGTGGCAACACTTTCGGGAATGGTAATTTCGGTAAGACCGTGGCAGTAACGGAGTGCGCCTTTTTCAAGGGTGGTTACGCTACTCGGAACGGTGAACGCAGTAAGGCTCTTGCAGCCGGAGAAAGCATATTCACCGACGACGGTCAAGCTGCTTGGAAGATCGATTGTTGTAAGTCCGGTACAGCCGTTGAAAGTGTAGCTATCAATTGCCGTGACGGAAGAGGGGATTGTGATCTGTGTCAGCTTTTGATGGCTTAAAAAGGCGCTGTTTGCTATGGTCAACGTACCGTCTTTGACTGTGCAGGTTTCAAGATTAACGTCGGCGGCAACAAGATGCTTGCCGATATACAAAACGCCGTTTTCCCAATTGTCGGCAGTATGATAATAAACGGTGTCGTCAAACGCGCCGCGACCGACGCTCTTGATGCTGTCGGGCAGGGTGATTTTTTCAAGGCTTGTGCAACCGTAGAAGGCGTGATTGTCAATCCTTTCCACGCTGTTTGGAATGACGACTTTGGTTAAGTTTTCGCATTCGGCAAAAGCAAATTGATCAATATAAACGATGCTGTCGGGCAGGGTAACGCTCTTGATTTTATCGTTTTGCAAAAAAGCGCCCAGACCGACGGCAACAACTTTTTTTCCGTCGTATTCACTCGGAATCACAATGTCAGTATCGGTGCAAGTTCCGATTTTGGCTACCACATAGCCGTCAAGTTTTTCACTGAATGTAAAGATAAGCCCCTCGGAAGGACCATCTTCGCAAGAGGTAAGCGTCAGAACGCACAAAAGACAGATGAAAAGGGAAAGAGTTATTATTTTAAGATGTTTCATGTGTTTCTCCTTGTGAATGGTTTTCCTTTATTGTATCACAAATGTTTTTTCTTGTCAATTGATATGAAAAAACCCGACAAACCGCAACTTGTCGGGGGATGATCAACCGATCTTATACGCCATATCTTCACTTGTGTTGATAAACTCGCGGAGTTTTTTGCTGTCTCCGTCAAACAGATAGCCCTTGATGCCGAGTGCTTCGCCGCCGTTTATGTTAATCTGTCTGTCGTCAATAAACAGGCATTCTTCGGCTTTGAGGTGGTATTCGTCAAGAAGCGATTGATAGATCACAGGGTCAGGCTTAATATGGTGGATCTCGGAAGAAAAACGCGCACCGTCAAAGAGCGAAAGCACTTCGACCTTGTGGCGGTTTTCAAGAAATTCGCGGTTGATGTTCGAAAGGATGTAAACCCCGTAGCCTGCTTTTTTCGCGTCACGCACGATGTTGTCCATGCCGCAGATCACGGGAAGATATTTGTACCAGGTATCAAGGATCTTGTCGGATTTTTCATGTAAAGCTTCGGGCAGAAGACGGCGAGTATGTTCTTTGTGTTCTTCGGGGGAGAAAAGACCGATATCGTAGCTTTCAAAGCGTTTTTGTTCAAAGATCGCATCGGTGAGAATCGCGCGCTCCTCGGGGTCGCTGACCGTTTGGGATACGATGTATTCGGGGTCAAAGCGGATGATGACATTGCCGAAATCAAAGATCAGATTTTGTATCATAAAAACCTCACAGTTTGGTTTCTTCTTTGTTTGGGTTAGGCTCTTGTTTTTTGAGAAGATCGTGTGCTCTGGGCAAGCTCCAACGGTAGTATGCGGCAAGGAAGCGCAGGATGATGATGACTGCCGCTCCGATCAGCATGGCGGGTGTGATGCCGCAGATCGGAATAAGCACAACTGTCAAGAGCGCACCAATGAGGGAAGCGCAGGCGTAAAAGTGCTTGACAAAAATATAGGGTGTTTGCCCTGCCAGGACGTCGCGAAGCACGCCGCCGCCAACACCTGTCATCACGCCGACACAAACGAAGAGAAGAATATTGAATTCGGCTGCCTCATAC
>JAFQNZ010000100.1 GCA_017395715.1 Clostridia bacterium
ACAATGGAAATTTGCGTTGCAAAGCGGTTTTCGCTTTGACGAAAGGATAGAATTATGGCATATTTTGCGGGAAACATTGACGTTGCTGTGATTGGCGCGGGTCACGCAGGCATTGAAGCGGCGCTGGCTTCGGCACGTCTTGGGCTTGACACCGTGATTTTTACCACCAATCTTGACGCGGTGGGCAATATGCCCTGCAACCCCTCGATTGGCGGCACGGGCAAGGGACATTTGGTGTTTGAAATTGATGCTTTGGGCGGCGAAATGGGTTATGCCGCCGACTGTGTGACGCTGCAATCCCGCACCTTGAACCTCGGTAAAGGGCCTGCCGTGCATTCCAAGCGCGTACAGGCGGATAGACTCCTTTACCGCAACATCATGAAAAAAACGCTTGAAAATACACCCAACTTAACACTTCGCCAAGCCGAGATCACCGACATTCTCTTTGACGAGATTGACGGCAAAAAACAGGTGCGCTCGGTGGTGACTGCCCTCGGCGCCGAGTGGCAGACCAAGGCTGTGATCATTGCGGCAGGCACTTTCCTGTCCTCGCGCACCATCACGGGGGAAGCGATTGCTGAATCGGGCCCCGACGCCATGATTGCGGCAAAAGCGCTCTCAAGCGCTTTACAGCGCGAAGGCATTCGTCTGATGCGCTTTAAGACAGGCACACCCCCTCGCATCCATGCCGACAGCATTGACTATTCTGTCCTCGAATATCAAGAGGGCGAGGACTACATTACGCCGTTTTCCTCGCGTACCGATGAATCCCGCTTTGTGGGAATGCCGCAAATGCCTTGCCATATTGCCTACACCAACGAACAAACACACGAGATCATTCGCAACAACATCCACCGCTCGCCGCTTTATTCGGGCGTGATCCAAGGGGTTGGACCGCGCTACTGCCCGAGTATTGAAGACAAAGTGATGCGCTTTGCCGACAAAAATCGCCACCAGCTTTTCGTGGAGCCTTGCGGTGCGGACACCAAGGAAATTTACTTACAGGGCTTTTCGTCCTCGCTTCCCGAAGAGGTGCAGATCGAAATGCTCCATTCGATCAAGGGCTTTGAAAACGCGGTGACGATGCGCTCTGCTTATGCCATTGAATACGACTGCGCCGACCCCACACAGATGTACCCCACCTTGGAATTCAAGGATTACGCGGGTCTTTACGGGGCAGGGCAGTTCAACGGTTCTTCGGGCTATGAAGAAGCCGCCGCGCAGGGTCTTGTGGCGGGCATCAACGCATCCCTTAAAATCAAAGGGGAAGAACCGATGGTGCTGACGCGCAACTCGTCCTACATCGGCACGCTGATCGACGATCTTGTGACAAAAGGCACAAACGAGCCTTACCGCATTATGACCTCGCGCAGTGAATACCGCCTGCTTTTGCGTCAGGACAATGCTGATGCGCGCCTCACGCCCATCGGCCACCGCGTGGGGCTTGTTGACCAAGCGCGTTTTGATGCCTTTGAAGAAAAACAAAAAAGAATTGCCGAGGAGATAGCGCGTGCCGAGCGCACCTTCATTCCGCCGAGTGATACGGCAAACGCCATCATGGCAGACAACGAGCTGCCGCCGCTCACCACGGGCATTTCGCTTGCCGATCTCATTCGCAGGCCTACGCTGAATTATGAAAAGCTCGCGCCGATTGACAAAGACAGACCGAAACTCAGCCACGCCGAAGCCTATTCCGCCGAGGTTGCCATCAAATACGAAGGGTACATCAAGCGTCAGCTTGCCGAAGTCAAGCGCCGTGAAAAGCTTGACGATATGAAGCTGCCCGAGGATATCGACTACGATGCCATCCCCGGCATCCGTATTGAAGCGCGCCAGAAATTAAAAGCCATCCGCCCGATGAACGTGGGCGCGGCATCGCGCATTTCGGGCGTTTCGCCTGCCGATATTTCGGTGCTTCTCATTTACCTTGCCAAATAATGCGTGAAAAAAGGTTTTTTCACGCGGGTTTTGTGGCTTTCGTTGTTTTACAACAACGATTTTGCTACGCAAAACCTGCCCCAATTCCCCAAAGAAAGGTGGTTATGATATGACCGATACGCTTGCCATCATCCGAAGTGTTTTTGCCGAGTGCGGCATTTCACAGTATGCCGAAGGCGAAAGGGGCGAAAAATTTGCACTTCTCTTTGATGAACTGATTGCTTTTAATAACGTCACCAATTTGACCGCCATCACCGAATGCGAAGAAGTGGCGCTCCGCCATTTTGCCGATTCCTTGACCGCTGCGGACAAGATCCCCATGGGCGCTTCTGTGATTGACGTTGGCTGCGGTGGCGGATTTCCCACTCTGCCGCTTGCGATTGCGCGCCCCGACCTTGCCATCACGGCACTCGATTCCACAGCCAAAAAGCTTGTGTTTGTGGAGAATATGGCAAAGAAGCTGTCTTTGAACGTCAAAACCCTTGCCGCGCGTGCCGAGGAGATCCCCGAATACCGCGAAAGCTTTGACGTTGCCACCTCGCGTGCCGTTGCCCGCATGAACCTGCTCACCGAGCTGTGTTTGCCGCTTGTCAAAGTTGGCGGACGATTTGTTGCCATGAAGGGTGCTTCGGGCAGGGAAGAGCTTGCCGAGGCGGAAAATGGTATTACTAAGCTTGGCGGAACCGTTACCGAGGTGGATGCCTTTTCGCTTCTCTCGGCAGGGGAAAGAGTGATCATCACGGTGGAAAAGACCTCTCCCACGCCGCCTGCCTACCCCCGCCCTTGGGGCAAGATCAAGAAAAAGCCGTTATAAAACAAAAACCTGTAACCTTTCACGGTTACAGGTTTTCTGTTTGAGAATCAATTTGAAAATTCATGTGTCTTTATGTATTCAATAAGAGTTTTTAAGCTTTTGGACATCCATTTGTTCTTGTGATAGATCAGCTGCTTCCAGATATCAATGTTCAGATCACATACGTCAAGATAACAAAGCTTGCCGTCGGCTACCAGATCCTTTGTCACAAAATCGGGTAAAAACGAGATCATATGGCTCTCACACAGGACGTGCGTGATAATATCGGTTCGTCCGATTTCAAGAACCGGTGTGATATCGAGTGATTTTTTGGCAAGCTCTTTATCGAATACACGGCGGTAGCCTTGCCCGTATTCGGTTAAAATGAACGGCTCGCCCACGATGTCTTGTATCCTGAGATTCTGCCTGCCTGCAAATTTGGATTTGGCATTTGTGACAAAATGCATGGAAAGCGGTTCCTCTTTGGCAATCACGTAATCCTTGCGATAAGAGTGGCTATCGAGGGTGATGATGGCATCCGCTTCGTTATGGTCGAGCATATCAAACATGACCGACGTATCTGCATTTGTGAATTTGATCGATATATTAGGATACTTGTTGTGAAAGCCAATGTAGTGAGAATAGATCATTTCCTCGCAAACCGAATCAGGCGTTACGATATGAATGTGTCCTGTGCATTCTTCCTCTTTCGTTAAACTTTCCTTGAATTCGTCTGTTAAGGCGCACACTTGATGTGCGTAGGATACAAGTTCATGTCCACGTTCAGTGAGCGTAATTGTGTGGTTGATGCGCTCAAACAAAAGACAGCCGAGTTCATCTTCGAGTTGTTTGATTTGGAAAGAAATGGTGGATTGTGAGTATCCGAGCTGTTCTGCGGCTTTGGTAAAACTGCCAAGTTCGGCAACGTGAATAAACGTGATCAGATTTCTAAGCTCCATACTGTACCTCTTGTATCGAAAATATCGATGCTAATGATCGAAACCATTCGCTTGACTAATGCCGAAGATTATTGTATACTAAGCGCAAGCAAAAGTCAAGTGCTTATTTGACTTATTTCCACGGCGCTTTTGCAATGTGGACTATTATTTTAATTTAAGGAGTCTTATCATGAAAAAGACAATCTCTCTTTTATTAGCCCTTGTTCTGTGTGTGGGAAGCTGCCTGGCGCTTTCCTCTTGTTCCGACACCGATTCTGATGGAAAATATAAAATCGGTATCGTCCAGCTTGTTGAGCATCCTGCGCTTGATGCTGCAACCGAAGGCTTTAAGCAAGCCATCATCAATGAGCTTGGAGCCGATGCGGTTACATTCGATTACCAAAACGCGCAAAACGATACTAACACTTGCTCGACGATCGTCACTCAGTTTGTATCGAACAAGGTTGACCTAATCATGGCAAATGCCACCCCTGCGCTTCAGGCGGCAGCTGCGGCAACGGCTGATATCCCGATTCTCGGCACGTCTGTTACAGAATACGGCGTTGCCCTTAATCTGAAGGATTTTAACGGAACTGTTGGCGGCAATATCTCCGGTACCTCTGATTTGGCACCTCTTGATAAGCAAGCTGCCATGATCACCGAATGGGTTCCGGATGCCCAAACCGTAGGTCTCATTTACTGTTCTAAGGAAGCAAACAGTAAGTATCAGGTCGACGTGGTTAAGTCTGAACTCGAAAAGAAGGGTCTTACCGCTACACTCTATCCCTTTACCGATTCGAATGACCTTGCGCAAATCTGCACAAGTGCTGCCGATAACAGCGACGTGATCTACGTTCCCACCGATAACACCGTTGCAGAGAATACAGGTATTATTGATAATATCTGTGCTCCCAAGAAGATTCCCGTCATCGCGGGAGAAGAAGGCATCTGCAAAGGCTGCGGTATTGCAACCTTATCCATCAGCTACTATGATCTCGGCTACGCGACCGGCAAAATGGCGGTGAAGATCCTCAGAGACGGTGCGGATATTTCGACGATGCCGATTGGATACGCCGAAACGCAGACACCGAAATATAACAAGCAAATTTGCAATGCTTTGGGAATCACACCTCTCGAGGGTTATGTGGCAATTGCGGAAAACTGATGATACCCACGCAGCCGGAGCGAAAGGTTTTTCTCTCCGGCTGTCAGCCTATTCTTGATTTCAAAGGTGAATGAAAATGGAAATACTTGAACAACTGTTAGGAGCCCTTCCCGGCTCAATATCGCAAGGTCTTATATGGGGTATCATGGCGATCGGCGTTTATGTTACATACCGCATTCTCGATGTTGCTGATCTTACTGTGGACGGTTCTTTTGCAACCGGCGGCGCAGTGGCTGTTATGCTTATTTTGAAGGGTTGCAATCTGTGGCTTGCCATGCTTGCAGCTTTTGTGGCAGGTCTTGCGGCGGGTGCCATTACCGGTCTTTTGCACGTGTTAATGGGAATTCCTCCTATTCTGGCAGGAATCCTGACACAGCTTTCACTTTACTCCATCAATCTGAAAATTATGGACAAGGCGAATCAGTCCATTAACGTCAATCAAACAGATCTGCTTGTTTCATTGCGTTGGGTAAAAGAATTTGCTTTTCACAACCCAATCATCACAGTGGGAATTGTTTTGGTTGTTTGGATCGCCGTTCTGTATTGGTTTTTCGGCACGGAAATGGGATGTTCCATCCGAGCGACCGGAATCAATCAGAATATGAGCCGCGCCCAAGGTATCAATACGAGCTTTAACAAGGTTCTTGGGATTATGCTTTCCAACGGTCTTGTTGCCTTTTCGGGTGCTTTTCTCGCGCAGTATCAGGGCTTTGCCGACGTGAAAATGGGTCAAGGTTCGATCGTGATCGGTCTTGCCGCCGTGATCATCGGCGAGGTCGTCGGCGGGGCGCTGCTGGGCAAGCGGCGCAACTTCTTCGGCACGCTGAGCTTCGTCGTGGTGGGCGGCGTGATCTACTATCTCGTCATCGTCGTCGTGCTCTGGCTCAAGCTCAACACCAACGACCTCAAGCTCTTTACCGCCGTGGTC
>JAFQNZ010000101.1 GCA_017395715.1 Clostridia bacterium
AGGCAATCAATTTTTGTTTTCTATATTTGATTTTTAGCGGCGGGAGCAAGCCCCCGCCCTACTTTCATGCGTTCATACTAAAAATCAAATAAACCCTACACGTGATTGTATAAACGGACGAAACCGCCCAACCGGTCAGACACATTCCAACAAAAAATCCGTACAAAGCGTTCACTCTGTACGGATTGATTTTATTCTTCCTGTTCTTCGGCTTCCTTTTTGGCAGCTTCGCGGAGCTGTTCAATGTCATTGCCGTCGAAGGAATAGACTTTATCACAGAAATGGCAGTTGACCTTCATGACCTTTTCTTCCGAAAGGATCTTGAAAAGCTCATAGGGAGAAAGCGACAGAAGCGCTCTGCCCACTCTTTCACGCGAGCAGGTGCAAACATAGCCAACGTCGATCTCATCAAAGAGATCGTACTCAATGCCTTCAAGTGCAATGTCGGCAATTTCCTTGTTGGAAAGACCCTCGTCAAAGAGATGCGAAATTCTTGCAAGCTTTGCGGCATTGGCTTCGATCTTTGCCACAGTGCCCTCATCGGCAAAGGGCAAAAGCTGGATCATCACGCCGCCTGCCGCCTGACAGTTGCCGTCTCTGCCGACCAGAACGCCAAGCGCGCAAAGCGAAGGAATCTGCTCGCTTTCGGCATAGTAAGCGGTGATATCGTCGCCGATCTCGCCGGTTACAATATTGGTAATACCGATATACGGCTCTTTTTCGCCCACGTCCTTGATGACGTGCAGAGGGCCTCTGCCCACAGCGCCGCCAACGTCAAGCTTGCCCTTGGCATTCAGAGGAAGATCCACATCGGGATTCTGAATGTAGCCTCTCACGTTGCCAAGATAGTCAGTCACCGCCAGCACGTGACCGCAAGGACCGTCGCCGCGGAAGTTGACCGAAAGCGAGTTGCCCTTGTTTTTAAGCGTTGTACCCATCAAGGACGTTGCGGTTAACACTCTGCCAAGCGCCGCCGTTGCGGTGGGGGATGTATGATGAATGCGGATCGCCTCGTTCACAATGTCTTTGGAATTGATGACCAAAATCTGTGCCGAGCCGTCGCGCGTCATGCCTCTTAAAATTTCTGCCATTTGTGTACCTCTTCGTTTTTCCTTATCACTTTTCTCTATTGTAACCGATTCTTTCTTATTTTGCAAGGGCTTCTTTCAAAAGATTTCCGATTTTGTACACGTCTCCCGCGCCCATGGTGAGGATAAGATCGCCTTCTCTTGCTTCTTTTGCAAGATAAGCGGCGATTTCCTCAAAGCTTTTCATATACATGGCCTTCTCTCCAATGGCGTTTGCAAGTTTTTCTGACGAAACGCCGAGCGTATCGGTCTCTCTTGCCGCGTAAATATCGGGTAAAATCACCACATCGGATGCCGAAAGCGCCCCCACGAAACCGTCAAAGAGATCATGCGTGCGCGAATAGGTGTGGGGTTGGAAGACGGTGATGATGCGTTTTGCCCCCGTGTGTTTCGCACCCGCAAGGGTTGCCGCAATTTCAGACGGATGGTGCGCGTAATCGTCAAATACCGTAATGCCGTTCTGCTTGAACTTGAATTCAAAGCGGCGGGCAGCGCCGCCAAAGCTTTTGAGAGATTCTGCCGCGCCTGCAAGCGAAACACCGCAGCAAGAGGTTGCCGCTATCGCCGCCAAAGCGTTGGCAATATTAAAATGCCCAATCATGGGAAGCGAAACCTCGGAGACTTCCCTGCCGTTTTGGCAAAGAGTAAATCTGCCCCTGCCGTCAACAAAGGCGATGTCTTTGGCAAAATAATCGGCAGTTTCGTCTTTCAGAGAAAAGCGGATCAATCGCCCCGAAAAATCACTTGCTGCTTCAAGAGCGTTTTCATCGTCACCGTTCACAATGGCAACTTCCGCATCTTTCAGCGAGGTTCGGAAAGAATCGGTGATATGTGCAAGCGAGGTATAATAGTCGGTGTGGTCAAGCTCCACATTGGTAATGATTGCCACCGTGGGAAAGAAGCTGTGAAAAGACGCTTTGTACTCGCACGCTTCGTAAACAAAAAAGTCCTCTCCGCCCACACGCAGTGCCGAGCCGCCAAGCGCCGCCGACACCGCACCGTTTGCCACGGTGGGGTCTTTTTGATTGTCGATTAAAATATGCGCCGTCATGGACGTGGTGGTGGTTTTGCCGTGTGTACCCGAAACACCAATGCGGCAAGGATAGGCAAGCATCACCTCACCGAGAAATTCCGCGCGCGAAAAGCAAGGGATCGAAAGCTCACTTGCCCGCTTGAGTTCGGGCGAATCCAACGACACAGCCGCCGTGTAGATCACAGCATCCGCGCCCTCTACCGACTCGGCAAAATGTCCAAGTGTGATCTTACAGCCTGCCTTTCGGCATTCTTCCACAAGGGCGGAATCGCTTCTGTCAGAGCCGCTGACCAAGTACCCTGCGCGTCTTGCCAAGAGAGCAAGGCTTGACATACTGATACCGCCAATGCCGACGAAGTGCAGTTTTTTTGCATTTTGCAGAATTTCGTTTCTCATAAAAGGCAACTCCTGTTAAAAAATCAATTGCGTTTTTGAACTATGCTTTAATTGGTTAATATTTTCACTTTGGAAACAAATCGTTCATCATTTGTTTTCAATTTGTTAGAATTGTAGAAATCAATCGGGTCTATAATGCTAATTGTAGGACATTATCACCGCAAAGGAGAATTACAATGAAAATCACCGACATTAAAATCAGAAAGCTGTTCGATGACGAAAGTCCCATGAAGGCTGTGGTTTCGGTCACCTTTGACGATCAGCTTGCTTTGCACGACGTCAAGGTCATCTATGCCAAGGAAAAGCACTTTATCGTAATGCCCAGCAAGAAAAACCCCGACGGCACCTATCGCGACATCGCACATCCCATCAAACCCGAGTTCAGAGAAGAACTGAACGATGCCGTTTTGGCTGCTTATTTCGAAGAACTCAAAAAACTTGAAGAAATTCCTGCCGAAGTGTAAGATACATCGGTACAAGACCTGTCACTTTTGTGGCAGGTCTTTTTTACACCTCAACCTTGTCGCAGAGCGCATTCATGGGGCAAGTCTCACAGTTATTTCCGCGCGCTTGGCAAAACTCTCTGCCAAACCACACGATACGGTGGCAAAAATCGCTTTGCTCTTTCGGTGGAATGATACCGCTTAAAATGCGCTCCACCTTTTCGGGGGTCTTTGCGTTTGGCGGCACAAGCCCCAAGCGAACACTGATGCGAATGCAGTGTGTGTCGGCAACGATCGCGGGTTTGTGGTAAATATCGCCAAGAAGCAAGTTGGCAATCTTACGCCCCACGCCGGGAAAGGTGAGAAGGGCTTCCATCGTGTCAGGCAAAACGCCGTCATATTTTTCAACAAGCAGGCGAGAAGCGCCCACAAGGTCGCGCGCTTTGGTTTTGTAAAGACCGCAGGAAAAAATATACGGCTCAATGTCAGATGCTTCGGCTTTTGCCATATCGTATGCTGTGGGATAGGCTTTGAACAGCTTTTCGCACACGATATTCACTCTGGCATCGGTGCACTGCGCCGAAAGCCTGCCCATCACCAAAAGCCGCCACGGGTCACCCTCGTATTTGAGCGCACATTCAGCATCGGGATAGAGTTCTTTGAGTGTTTGCACAATGGCAAGAACGCGTTTTTTGTCCATAAAAATCACCCATCAAGTCTTGGCAAAAGAGAACAGCGAGATACCAAACTCTCTTTTCATTGCCGTTTCCAGCTGACAAAGCGGCAAGCCCACCACGTTGTCAAAATTGCCCTCGATCTTTTCCACAAAAATGCCCGCAAGCTCCTGAATGCCGTAAGCGCCTGCTTTGTCGTAGGGCGCTTCTTTTTTTATATAGTAATCAATCTCTTGATCGGAAAGCGCACGGAACGTCACCGCCGTGGCAACTGCCTCGGCGTAGTTTTTTTCGCCTTTCACAATGGCGAAGGCAGTATATACCTCATGTGTTTTGCCCGAAAAAGCGGAAATCATACGAAACGCATCGGCGTAATCGACGGGTTTGCCGTAAATTTCGCCGTCAAGCGCCACCACGGTATCGGCGGCGATCACATAGTCGTCTTCCGAAACCGCAGACGAAAGTGCCTTTGCCTTTCTCAGTGCAAGCGTTTTCACGTAATCGGCAGGCGCAAGCGCCTCTTCGATATGCTCATCGGCATCGGAGGTAAGCGCCCTGTAATCAAGCCCAAGACGGTCGAACATCTCGCGGCGTCTTGGCGACTGTGAAGCAAGAATCAGCATAACTTTCTCCTTTAAATGTTTCCCGTGGAACCAAAACCGCCCGCACCGCGAAGCGTTTCGTCAAGAGAGGTCACTTCGGTAAAATTCATACTGAACACAGGCATGAGCATCATCTGGCAGATCCTCTCGCCGGGGGTGACGGTATAGGGTTCATTTGAGAGATTCACCGAGGAGAAAAAGATCTCACCGCGATAGTCGGAATCGATCACGCCGATGCCGTTGGCGGCGGCAATGCCTTTTTTATAGGAAAGTCCACTTCTTGCCGAAAGAATGGCAACCGTGCCTTTCGGAATCGAAATGGCAATGCCGGTGGGAATCAGGCGTCTTTCGCCGGGGGCAAGCGTGATTTCTTCTTCAATGGCGGCACAAAGGTCAACTGCCGCAGAACCGTCTGTGGCATAGGTGGGAATCTTCGCGCACTCTCTCATTTTTTGTATCATTACGTTCGTCATA
>JAFQNZ010000102.1 GCA_017395715.1 Clostridia bacterium
GACCGCAGGGACCTGAGCCGTGTTCCCAGAAGTTGTCCTTCTTGCCAAGACGCACGAGGCGGCTTTCGGGCAGGCCCACTTCTTTGTTCCAGATGTCGTAAGCTTCGTCATCTTCTTCGTAAACCGTGACCCAAATCTTTTCTTCGGGGAGTTCAATCGTTTTGGTGCAAAATTCCCATGCCCAGTTGATGGCTTCTCTCTTGAAATAGTCGCCAAACGAGAAGTTACCGAGCATTTCAAAGAAGGTACCGTGACGGGCGGTGATGCCTACGCGGTCAATATCGGGGGTACGGATGCACTTCTGGCAGGTTGCCATGCGGTGGCGGGGCGGTTCTTCCTCGCCTGTGAAGTATTTTTTGAGAGGTGTCATGCCTGCGTTGATCAGAAGGATCGACTTGTCGCCGATCGGAACGAGCGGGAAGCTCTTGTGGCGCAGACAGCCTTTGGATTCAAAGAACGTGAGGAACTGTTCTCTCAGTTCATTAACAGAGGTCCATTTCATAATTTTATTCTACCTTTACATGAATTTCGGGAAGGCTTGGGGTACAGAGAAAGCCGCCGCCACAGTCGGTGAGCGGCTCATTTGACAGCGAAAGAAGCCTAGCGTTTTGATGCCGAGCAAAATCGCTCATACGTTTATAGTCGGGGTGATCTTCAATCCTGCCGAAAAAGGCGGTAACGGTATCGGACAGTGTGACCGATGCGCCGCCGATGAAGCCGGTGTCATAGCCTTTGAGGATGATGTGCCCTGAGGAAATGAGTAAAGCTTCGATGCCGTCTTGTTTGAGAGCATTGAAAATCGTTTTGTCTTGCGTGATGATGCCGTTTCCCACTCGGCAGGACGAACAGCGCGTGTAGCCTTGTTTGACTTTCACATAGCGCGAAAACGCCGAAAGGATCTGCTTTGAAACCGTTTTTCCGCCGTACAGGGTACTGCCCACGGGAAGGGCGTTAAAAAGCACGTCGTTCGGATAGTCTTGTCCGATGGCTTCATCGCTTAACAGAAAGGAAAAGGGAAGACTTTCAAAAAAGCTTTGATGCTCTTCGTAATAGGCTTGGTGCATGACAATACCGTTTTCAAGCGGAAACAGAAGCATATCGGGATGCGTCGCCACGCGCCTATAGAAAAGCGAAAAGGGCGGAAGTCTTACCGGGTCGTAGCCGAGAGATAAAAGCGTTTCTTCCTGCTTTTGGGAAATATCGCCGCAAAACAAAACAGGGCGGATATGATATCCGCCCTTCACAGCTTGATTATTGTACATATGCTTTCGAGCAAAAGACAACTTTCGTGTGAAAAATTACCGTGGGAACGGTATGTTTTGCAAAAGAAAATGCCTTACGCGCGCTCTACCTTGCCGGAACGCAGGCAACGCGAGCATACGTTAGCGGTTCTGTGAGTACCGCCGGAAACGATCTTAACTCTTCTGATGTTGGGTTTCCAAGTTCTGTTGGTCTTGCGGTTCGAGTGAGATACCTTAAGTCCGTAAACAACTGTCTTTCCGCAGAGTTTGCATTTTGCCATGATTCTGCACCTCCAATATATATCAAGTTTTAATTATTTCAAAACAGCACTAATGATTATAGCATACTCAAACGCAAAAATCAATAGCATTTTCAAAAAAAATATCGTTTTTGGCAAGTTTTTGCTTGTGAAAACTGCCAAAAAACACGCCCTTTAGTCGCGGTCGCTTTCATTCAA
>JAFQNZ010000103.1 GCA_017395715.1 Clostridia bacterium
ATCGGTCTCGTTTATGGGTGGATGCCACGGCAATCTGCAAGGCGTTTCGGCTCTTGTAAAAGGCAGAAAGATCGATGAAGTCATCGAAACACTGTCCGGCATCAAATGCGGCTTCAAAAACACCTCCTGCCCCGATCAGCTTGCCAAAGCCCTGCAAAGCACCAAAGACCAAACCGTTTGATTTGAAAAAACATTATTGATAATATATTTGAAAGGGAGTTACATTATGGATTACAAACAGGCATATCAAAGATGGCTTGCTTCTGACAAAGTTGACGAAGCAACCAAAAAGGAGCTTTTCGCTCTTGAAGGCAACGATGAGGAGATCAAATTCCGCTTTATCTCCTACCTCGCATTCGGAACAGGCGGTCTGCGCGGCACCATGATCGCGGGCATGAACGCCATGAATGTTTACACCGTTGCTCACGCAACCCAGGGCTTTGCCAATCTGATCCTCAAAGAAGGTAAGGCTGAGCGCGGCGTTGTCATCGCGCACGACAGCCGTAACAACTCCGATCTCTTCTCGCGCGTGACCGCAGAAGTCTTTGCCGCCAACGGCATCAAGGTTTATTTCTTTGATTCTCTGCGTCCCACCCCTGTTCTTTCCTTTGCCATCCGTTACCTCGGCACCATCGCAGGCGTTAACGTGACAGCTTCCCACAACCCCAAGGAATACAACGGCTATAAGGCGTATTGGGAAGACGGCGCACAGCTCTCTCTTGAACAGGCCGACCTCGTTTCCTCTTACATCAACGCCACCGATATTTTTGACGGCGTAAAGCGCATGGACTTCGATACCGCCGTTGCCGAAGGCAAGATCGAAATTGTCGGAACAGTCATTGACGACGCTTTCATTCAGAATGTAACTGCCCAGCTGGTTGATAAAACCGCTATTCCCTCGATTGCCGATGACCTCAAGGTGGTTTACACCCCTCTGCACGGCTGCGGCCACCGCCTTGTGCCTGAAGTCTTGCGCCTTTGCGGACTCAAGCACCTTTACACCGTAGGCGAGCAGATGGTGATTGACGGTAACTTCCCCACCGTTAAGAGCCCCAACCCCGAATATCCCGAAGCGCTTTCTCTCGGCGTCAAGCTTGCCGAAAAGGTAGGCAGCGACCTCGTGCTTGCCACCGACCCCGACGCTGACCGCGTGGGCATCATGGTCAGAAACTCCGAAAACAAGTTCGTTACCATCACCGGTAACCAGGTTGGCGCTTTGCTCCTCGACTATATTCTCACCGCATATGAAAACACAAACACCATGCCTGAAAAGCCCTATGCGGTCAAGACCATCGTGACCACCGAGCTTGCCACCAAGATCTGTCGCGAGCATGGCGTTGACCTTTACAACGTCCTCACAGGCTTCAAATTCATCGGCGAAGTCATCAAGAATCACGACGACATCGGCGACGGCAACTACCTCCTCGGCTTTGAAGAATCCTACGGCTACCTCAAAGGCACTTACGCCCGCGATAAGGACAGCGTTGTGGCTTCGATGCTGATCGTGGAAATGGCGGCATACTACAAAGCCAAGGGCATGACCCTTTACGATGCACTTGTGAAGATGTTTGAAAAGTACGGTCACTTCACCGAAAACACCGTCAACGTCACCATGCCCGGTCTCGACGGCGTGGAAAAGATGAAGGCGCTGATGAATGACCTCCGCAAGAATCCGCCTGCAGAGATCGGCGGCAAAAAGGTGGTTGCCATCCGCGACTATCAGGCGGAAACCATCACCGACCTCATCACCGGTGCGGTAACACCCACAGGTCTTCCCGCATCGAACGTGCTCTACTTCGAATGCGAAGGCGGCAACGTGGTTGTTGTCCGTCCTTCGGGCACAGAGCCCAAGATCAAGCTCTATCTGCTTGTCAACGGCGCTTGCGAAAACTGCTGCAAGGCAACACTCGAAGCCTTCAAGAAGACGGTTGAAACCTGGACTTAATCGTAAAACACCAAAAGGGGAACTTCCAAAAAGTTCCCCTTGACTTTATCACCCTCCCAAGAAAGGATTCCAAGCTATGCTGATCGATACCATTTCGAGCCTCAAAGGCGGCTTTGCGGGTGGCACGCATACCGAACTGCGTCTGCAGTGCAACACCTCCGCCGCCGTTTCCTTATTCTGCGGCAATCAGGTGGGGAACACACAAAACAAAGCATCGGGTGTTTCGGCAAGAGTTTATAAAAACGGCGTTTGGGGCTTTTCCTCCGCCGCCGATACCCCACTTGAAGCGGCAAAAAACGTGCTCACCGCCGCCACCGACAACGCCTTGTTTTTAGATTCCCGTGTGAAAAATCCGCCGATTCATCTTCCCGCTTCCGAAGAAGGCTCTTTCACAAACGCCTATACCCTCACCCCTTGTGAGCAGAAGATCTATACCGACTTCTGCCGCGAGGTGGATAACTATATTGTTCAAAAATACCCCGATCTTGCCAGCCGTTTTGTTTCCTCGCGCTACGAATGCTTTGAAAAACTGCTCGTCACGTCCGACGGCTACACAAGCCACATCATCGCCCCCCGCTCGTACATTTACGTACAGCTCACCACCGAGGGCAAAGACGGCTCGCCCCTTGAACTCTTCGACCCCTACGGCGGCTCGGGCGTGTTCACCGAAAACTTCACCGATCCTGCCCTGCTCTACCCCAAGATCGACGCGCTGTATGAAAAACTCATGCACAAAAAAGAGGGCATCTTCCCCGAAGCCGGTACCAAAACCGTTATTTTAGACGGTATGCTTGCTGGAATGCTTGCACATGAAGCGGTCGGTCACACCGTGGAAGCCGACCTTGTGCTCGGCGGCTCGGTCGCGGCACACAACCTCGGCAAGAGAGTGGCATCCGATCTCGTCACGCTCGTGGACTTCGCGCATACCTACGAGGGCGCGCCCGCACCCCTTCCCGTGTATGTTGACGACGAAGGCACACCCTGCGAAGATGCTATGATCATCGAAAACGGTATTCTCACAGGATACCTCAACAATCGAGAAAGCGCGCTGCATTTCGGCATGAATCCGCAAGGCAACGCCAGAGCCTATGCCTTTTCGGACGAGCCTCTCATCCGTATGCGTAACACCGCCATTCTCCCCGGCAAGTCCAAGCTTGCAGATATGATCGCCTCGGTGGAGGACGGCTATTATCTCATCGACACCAACAACGGACAGGCAGACACCACAGGTGAATTCATGTTCGGCGTTTGCATGGGCTATGAGATCAAAAACGGCAAAATAGGCAGAGCCATTCTTGACACCACCATTTCAGGCGTAGCGTTCGATATGCTCAAAACCGTGGATATGGTCTCGGACGAAATGGTCTGGGCAAGCTCGGGCTATTGCGGCAAAAA
Organism: Clostridia bacterium; assembly: GCA_017395715.1. Classification (GTDB taxonomy): domain Bacteria; phylum Bacillota; class Clostridia; order Oscillospirales; family CAG-272; genus RGIG1993. The sequence continues at coordinate 3,341 of JAFQNZ010000103.1, forward strand.
GCAACCCATGCCGGTAGGCATGGGCGGTCCCGCACTGCGCTGTAAGGTAACCATGGGAGGTAGATAAGATATGATCAACTTGACTACACTCACAAAGAACATCATCGACACCTGCATGGCCAAAGGCGCCGATATGGCAAAATGCGCGGCGTCAAAGAACGAAGTACGTGAATTTAACATCGACGGCGGAAAATTCTCGCTTTTCCGCACATTATATAACAACGCCGTCGGCATCACCGTCTTCAAGGACGGCAAAAAAGGCAGCATGAGCATCAACCGCTTCGATGATGAAGCCATCGAAGAAGCCATCGACGCTTGCTTCGCCGCAGCAGAAGCCGCCGCACCTGATGACGCTTGGGATCTTTGCCATGAAGCATACACGCAGGACGTCACCGACGGCTGCCCCGTCTGCGACACCGAAAAGCTGTTTGACAGAACCGAAGAGCTCAAAACCGCCATTGAAAAAGACTATCCCTTAATCCTCATGGAGCAGATGATTGTCGATCACAACGGCTATGAATCAGTCTTCCGCACATCTTACGGCGGATGCTTCCGCCGTGTTTCGGGTAGTTATCAAGTCTCTCTCATGTTCTCGGCACACGAGGGCGAGATTGCCTCCTCCTTCTGCGGCGCAGGCGTCACGGTGGAAAACCTCGATACGCCCTTTATTGAACTCGGTAATATCAGACAAACCCTTGCTGACGTGGAAAAGCAGATCCACACCGAGCCTGTTGAAGGCAAATTTGTCGGCACCATGGTACTGCCGCCCGACGCGCTTTCTGAATTTGTCGGCTCTGCCCTTGGCAACTTTGTCTCGGATGGCTCACTGATCGACGGCACAAGCATCTGGAAGGATGCTCTTGGCACGAAAGTTGCCGATGAGCGCATCACCATTTCATCAAAACCTCACGATCCCCGCATCATCGGCGGCTCGTTTTACACCGCGGACGGCTTTGTTGCCGAAGACTATGACATCATCAAAAACGGCGTGCTTGAAAGCTTCATGCTCTCGCTGTATGCCGCCAACAAAACAGGCAATCGCCGCGCACCCAATGACGCATGGGATCTTGTAATCCAAAACGGCGATACGCCCTATGACGAGATCATCAAAAATATCGAGCGCGGCATCATCGTCGGCAGATTCTCAGGCGGAAGTCCCAACAGCAAGGGCGATTTCTCTGGCGTTGCCAAGAACAGCTTCCTTGTGGAAAACGGCAAGATCACCAAGGCTCTGCGCGAGACCATGATCAATGGCAACCTCGCTGATCTTTTCAAGAATGTCGTTGCCATTTCCAAGGAGACCCTCGCAAGCGGCGGCTCTGTCCTGCCCACCATCGCCTTCGGCGGCGTCACCGTCTCGGGTAAGTAATCACATTTCACAAAAAACAGGAGTTTCACCACACGGATGAAGCTCCTTTTTTTCTTTGATTGACAAAACATTGACCGTTTGTAGGGCGGCGGCTTGCTGCCGCCGTTAACAAAAACACGAATTTTCGCATCATTTGTTTGGCGAAACAAACAATCCGCGGTAGGGGTCGGCGCCCTCGACGACCCGAGAACAATCAAATATTGCAAAATGGAAACTGATTGTCAAACGG
>JAFQNZ010000104.1 GCA_017395715.1 Clostridia bacterium
AAAGCAGAATGAAAAAACAGAGTATTTCACCAAGAGTAGCAACGTACCGATATACCGCTGCGCAAAATCTTCAAAACTTGCGGATGGCTGACGAATCAGAAACCTAACAATCAAAAATTTGAGAGGCTGATACACAACACTCCAAAAAACAAAAAACATAATCAAAATATGCACAAGCCCATATAGTACAATGCTTACGGAAATAATTTTATCAAAAATACTGCCTTGCAGAAAACCGGAAAATACTGTTAAGTTTCTGATAACGTTGTGCACATTTCCTTCTTGAATGTTTTCCGAAAGAATCGGATATACGCCATCACCTGACTTGAGTGATCCTTTCTGAATCTTTTGAATGATTGAAACTGTGCTGTTCAGTTGAAAAACAACTCGAATTGTTTCTCGCGGTGACATACTAATTCTTTCCGGAACTTCAAGGTCGGAATATATTTCCGGTGCTTCAGTTTTGGCAATTTCCACAATCGTCGAGATACTTTCATGCAAAACGGTATTTGATGTTGTATCAATAGTAAAAATCGGAGTAAAAAAAAGTAATACAGTCGCAAGCATTAACAGGACACTTGTACAAACAAATCGAACAACAAAAATCCTTTTATGCTTTTTCTTTTTTTGCGCAACCATTTATACCTCCAAGTTTTTAATAACAGTTTTTCATCTTCTTTCACACAAAAACCCCGGATTTCTCCGGGGTTTTTGTGAACTTATAGGTTATGCAACATACTTCTTGAGTCCTTCGGGAAGAGCCGCGGGATCAAGAGAAAGTGTCAAGGTAAGATTGATATTGTTGGGAGTAAGAATTGCTTCTGCTTCCTTAACGAACTGCTCGATCAGAGCAAGATCTCTCTGGCAGATTCTCATCGTGCCGTCAACAAAAATATCGGTAATATCGTAATTGCTGGCGCATACGCCGCAAACAAATCCGTAAAGCGAATTCGCGGTGGTGATGTTGTAATCATCCGCATTGATAAGTCTTACACTGCGTGTAATCTCGTGAATCAAATTGCTGCCCTTCTGAATGCATACAACAGCACCCTTTGTGGTCTCGGCAGCGGTGTTTACCAGGTTGATAAGTGTTTTTGTTTTGCCAGAACCTTTCAGTCCTACGATCAATTTAACCATAATTTTTTTCTCCCTTCAGGACTTTTTTCTATTATAATACAAAATGTTTCTGATTTCAATAGTCAAAATAAACAAATAAAATTACATTTTTTTGGCAAGCTCGTCACGAAGCTTTTCGTGCTCTGCACCGGGCTTTCCAAGCAGTGCAAACATATTCTTTTTGTACGCTTCCACACCGGGCTGGTCAAACGGATTCACACCGAGCGTATAACCGGAAATAGCACACGCAAGCTCAAAGAAGTACACAAGATAACCGAACTCAAACGCGCCTCTCTTTTCAAGTTCAAGCACGATATTGGGAACGCCGCCGTCAACATGCGCCATAGCCGTTGCCATAAACGCAGTACGATTGACATAGTGCAGATCCTTGCCTGCCACAAAATTCAAACCGTCGGAATTGCTCTCGTCGTAAGGGATCTCCATTTTATCGGAGGAATTAACAAGGTCAATCACCGTTTCAAACATAATACGGCTTCCCTCTTGGATAAACTGACCCAGCGAGTGAAGGTCGGTCGTAAAGGTAACCGATGCCGGGAAAATACCCTTCTTGTCCTTACCTTCGCTTTCGCCGTAAAGCTGTTTCCACCATTCCGCAGTCATGGCAAGCGAGCTTTCGTATGTGGCGAGAATTTCAACCGATTTTCCTTTTTCAAGGAGAATGTTGCGAATGGCAGCATACTTGTAGCAATCGTTCTTTTCAATATCGCACTCGGCGTATGCTTTTTTTGAAGCAAGTGCGCCGTTCAACATGTCGTAAACATCAATGCCGGCAACGGCAATGGGAAGAAGTCCCACAGGGGTCAGAACCGAGAATCTGCCACCCACATCGTCCGGCACAACAAATGTTTCATAGCCGTTGGCATCGGCAAGCTCTTTCAGCTTTCCTCTTGCCTTGTCAGTAGTAACAAAAATTCTCTCGGCAGCGCCTTCCTTGCCGTATTTCTTTTCGAGAAGCTCGCGGAACACACGGAAAGAAATAGCGGGTTCTGTGGTGGTTCCCGACTTTGAAATCACATTGATACAAATATCCTTGCCTTCGTAAATTTCAAGAAGCTCAGCAAGATTGGATGCCGAAATATCATTACCCGAGAAATAAATATCGGGAGTATCTTTCTTCAAATTATTATATCTTGCGCTCTTGCAAAATTCAATTGCAGCACGCGCGCCGAGATACGAGCCGCCAATACCGATGGCAATAAACACATCACAGCTTTTTTTGATCTTTTCAGCAGCCTGAACGAGTCTTGCAATTTCTTCTCTGTCGTAACCGTCAGGAAGTTCGGTCCAACCAAGAAAATCGTTCCCCGCTCCGTTTTTGTTCACGAGTGTTTCGTGAGCATCAGAGATTCTGGGAGCAATACCCGCATAATCCTCTGCGGTAATAAAATTTTGGAGATACTTGTCATTGAGTCTAATCGTCATACGCCTCAATTCCTTTCTTTTTTGGGTAACATTCCTTGCACACAAATTATTGATCTGCGGCAAAGTTATTCCTACTCTAATGATACTACAAACTCTGAAAAAACGCAAGAGTTTTTTTGGATTTTTATTCCAACATTAAATAATTTGATAGCACTTTTTTCAAAAGACCGAAAAAAGTCATTTTTTGAATCGTCTCACCGGCCGTTATGTCGGCTTCACCAATCGCCGAGTCTTTCGACTTGTAAATAATCTTTCCAATTACATCACCTTCACAAACAGGTGCTTGGACAGATTCGGCAAGCTTAATCTCATAGGTTAATGTTCCCTTTTGCTCTTTTGGAAGTACCTTGGCAAGCGGTGAGGTTTTGCCGAAAGACACCGCTTTTACCCCACCAATCACACGAAAAGGAATATTCTCTTGATAGGAAAGTTCCATATAACTGTAATTGGCAAAACCGTAATCAAACAACCGTTTGGCGGTCAAATTGCGCTTGTCAGAGGATTCAGCCCCCATAATCACAGCAATCAGTTGAAGTCCGTCACGTTTGGCTGTCGCGGAAATACAGTATCCCGATTTGGAGGTAAACCCTGTTTTCAAACCGTTGGCACCGTTGTAAAAACGAACCAATTTGTTTGTATTCGTCAGCGTAAATGCACCGCCGCGAATTGTATCCTGCCAGATCGTCGTATAGTTCAGAACAGACGGATGCTTCACAATGAGTTCCCGTGACATTAGCGCAATATCGCGCGAAGACGTCAGATGCGTTTCGGTGGTATCGTCAAGACCGTTGGTATTGTCAAAATGCGTATTCTTCATACCAAGCTCAAGCGCTTTGGCATTCATTTGATCCACAAAAGCACTCTCGCTTCCCGCAACAAATTCGGCAAGCGCCACCGCCGCATCGTTGGCAGAACACACAACCACAGATTTGATCCTCCACACTCATCTGTTCTCCCACTTCCAAAAAAACCTGAGAGCCGCCCATGCTTGCCGCTCGATCACTCACCGTAACAGAATCTGTCATTTTGATTTTTCCCGAATCGATCGCCTCAAACACGAGCAGTAAGGTCATCACCTTGGTGACCGACGCGGGATGCCGCATTTCATCGGCATTTTTTTCATACAAAACCGTTCCCGATTCTGCCTCCATCAAAATCACACTCGGCGCTTCAAGCTCCACGTCTTCGGCATATACGGGAATCGGAAATACCAAAACCGCACACAAAAAAGCCAAGAAAAAAGCAAGCCCTCTGATTTGTCTCATACACAACAACCTTTCCGTGAAAACACTTTTCACACTTGTCTTGTATGATTCAATCTTATGCTTGCCTTTTGTATTTATTCCTTTTTCAGATACCGAGTTCTGCTTTTAAGGTATCCCGCTCCTCCCACATAGTAAGAAGCATTTCTTCAAGTTCTTCGTTCCTTTGATACAGTTCTGTCAGACGCACGTGATCCAGTGCCGCTGTGGTTTCGCATTCAAGCGTATTATCTTCAAGTTCCTTTTCGGCTTTTTCAATCTCTGCCGACAGTTTTTTGTATCGGTTTTCAAGTTTTCTTTTCTCGGCAGCCGCTTGCTTTGATGCAAGATACTTGGCTTTGGCATCGGTCATCACTTCTGTTTTGACAGAGCCGTC
>JAFQNZ010000105.1 GCA_017395715.1 Clostridia bacterium
GTTCCTCGAACAAAACAGATGCGCTCTTGCCAAGAAAGGATTCCATCACGCCCTTACGCGAGAGGGCGGTGATGCCTTGCAGTTTCTTTTCGCGTGCGGCTTTCACTTCGCCGCTGATTTGCTCACGCATCTTGGCAGCTTCTGTGCCGGGGCGGGCAGAGAAAGCGAAGATGTGGCAGTCTAAAAGCTTGGCTTCTTCCAAAAAGTGGGCAGTTTCGCCAAAGTCTTCGGCAGTTTCACCGGGGAAGCCCACGATGATGTCGGCGGTAAAGGTAACGTCACAAAGAAGCGCGCGCAGGTTTGCCATGGCATCTTTTGCTTGTTTTGCGTTGTTTCTTCTTCGCATGGCGGCAAGGGTGCGCGAACATCCGCTTTGCAAGGAAAGATGAAAATGATGGCAGAGATGGTGAATGTTGGCAAGACGCTCGCAAAAGGCAGGGCGGAGAAGTGAGGGGTCAAGTGAGCCAAGGCGGATGCGTCCCATGTTGGGGAGTGAATCAAGCGCTTCAAGCAGTGTGATGAGATCACATCCGATGTCTTTGCCGTAGGCGGAAATTTCAATGCCGGTCAAAACAATCTCGCGGTAGCCTTGGGAAAGCAGAACTTCGGTTTCTTTGAGAATGTCGGCAAGGGGTTTGGAGCGAACTTTGCCGCGGGCGGTTTTGATGATGCAATACGCGCAGTGCGAATCACAACCGTCCTCGATCTTGATATAGGCGCGTGTGCGTTCGCTTTTTTCAATGGCCATCGGCTCAAATGACGAAAGGTCAAAGCTTTCCTGCAGGCAGACGCTTTCGTTGGGTTTTGTTTGAAAGTGAGCGAGAATGGCATCGACTGCTTGCATTTTTTTGCCGTTTCCGAGCACGTAATGTACGCCCGGAATCGAGGAAAAGCTATCAGGGTGAAGTTGAGAGGCACATCCTGTGACACAGATACAGGCGTTAGGGGAAACGTGAATGGCACGGCGCACCATTTGCCTTGCCTTGCGCTCGCCTTCGGTGGTGACGGCGCAGGTGTTGATGATTGTGGCATCGGCAGTTTCACCAAAGGGCACGACAACAAAGCCATGTGCTTCAAGTGCTTCGGCAATGGCTTCGCTTTCATATTGATTCACTTTACAACCGAGTGTCAAAAAAGATACCTTCATAGCGTACCCCCTTACTTTGTGTGTTTATTTTACCACAAAAGAGAGGGAGAGTAAAGCTGTTTTGCTGAAAAAATATGCACAAGAGGTGAACAATTCATGAAAGATTTGCCGAACTTATAGACAAAAGGGAAGAGTTATGGTAAAATAATCTATATTGCCGTTTTGACTTTTGGATTGAGAAAGGAAAAATGAACCATGAAAAAAATGAAGCTTTTGGTTTCGGTCTTAACTGTTCTTCTGTTGGTTTCGCTTCTTGTGGCTTGCGGAGGAGCGTCCGATACCACAAAAGAGACTGCCGATACCACAAATCCTATCGGTACGACCGACACATTGACCGATCACAACGGTACAACCAATAAACCCGGTACAACCAATAAACCCGGTGCGACCGAGAAACCCGGTACTACCGAAAAGCCCGGCACGGCGGTAACACCTGCCGATACCACCAAGGATAACAATACCACACCCACCCCTCCCGCAACACTCGGCAAAACCTACGGCTTGCCGGATGAAATGCCGGTTTTCCATATCAATACCTACGGCAAACATATCACATCCAAGGAAGAGTATATTCCCGGCCTTGTGACGATCGACAACGTGGACGAGGCGTATGCCATGGAGGAAGCGGAGATCGAGATCCGCGGACGCGGTAACTATTCTTGGTCGAGTACCGAGAAAAAATCCTACCGCATCAAATTTGCCGAAAAGACCAATCTTCTCGGTCAGGGCAACGGCCCTTGCCGTTCTTGGACGCTTCTTGCGGTTCACTGCGACCAGTCCTTGCTCCGCACGGCGGCTGCTTTCTATTTCGGCAGAAACCTTTCGGGTCTTGATTTTATCTCCTCGGCAACCTTTGCCAAGGTGTATCTGAACGATGAATTTCTCGGTGTCTATCAAGTGTCCGATCAGATGCAGGTCAACCAATACCGCGTGAATGTTGACGATTCCCCCTCTGAAGAATACGAGATCGGCTTCCTTGTGGAGCTTAACAGATCGGCAAATGAACTTGCTGTTTCGGACGGATACAACTCCTACGAGATCAAGAGCGAAATTTACAACACCATTCAGTATGTGTATATTGAAGAAACGTTGATCTATGCGTTTGAGGCAGTGCGCGGCGGAGATCGGGAAGAAATCGAAGAACTGATCGACCTTGACTCGGTTGTGGACAGCTATCTCGTGGAAGAGTTTATGAAGAACCTTGACGTGGGTTGGGGATCGTTCTATCTGTGGCAGGAAGTGGGCGGTAAATTGCACTTCGGTCCGGTGTGGGACTTTGACCTTTCTTCCGGTAATGCCGACCCCGATGACGGCAATCCTGCCATTTCCGCACCGCAATATCTGTATGCCGGCAGCAGTGAGTATCATTACAGCCAGACACACAGATGGTTTGTTACCCTGATGCAGTACGATTGGTTCCGCGAGCTTGTCAAAGAAAGATGGAACGAGATTACCGACATTGTCAACGAAGTTCCCAAGTATGTGCGTGCGGTAGCTGAGCTTTATTCGGATGAATTTGACGAAAACTTCAAGCGCTGGCCGATCTTTGGTCAAAAGATCAACCGCGAGCCTGCGGCGATCCGCAAACTGAAGAATCACGACGAGCACGCCGAATATCTTGCCAAATGGCTTGAAACGCGTATAGAATGGCTGACCAAGTGCTTCAACGGCGAAGTGCCCGACGATCCTGTAGAGGGCGTTGTGGATTTTGAATGTTCGGGCGGCGAGGGAACCAAAACATCGCCCTATCTGATCTCGAATGCCGATGATCTTGCTTCCTTTATCAATGCGCTGATTTCGGGCGCTGAGTTCAAGGGTGTTTACTTCCTGCAGACTGCCAATATCAATATGATGAACTATCCCGGCTATAACGGTGTTGGCAAGGAAGGTACATTTGCCGGTATTTATAACGGCAATGGCTATATCATCAAAGTGAACATTGAGGGCCATGACGAAGCCGTTTTCCCCTATGTCACGGGTGTTGTGATGAATGTGATCACTGAGGGCAGGGCAAACAACTCGGATCAGGCGGCA
>JAFQNZ010000013.1 GCA_017395715.1 Clostridia bacterium
CATGTTCAAAATATCGTTCTTGGTCTTCAACAGTTCGTTGTCGATTGTCAACGCACATTTTTTACACAGATGAGGGAAAATGCTCCTCGTGTCCCACTGTTCCGTTCTCGCGGTCTCAACGCACTCAAACACTCCGGCAGGAGTGCGAAACCGACGTATCGGCAACGGCAAGCCGCAGACATCACAACATACAGTGTGCTTAATCATCCGTCGTTCGCCTTCTTTCTGTTCATGTCAGCTCCGCAGTTCGGGCAACATTTTGTTTTGACCTTCTGAGCTCTTCCACACCTCAAGCAATATGCGCTGCCGTCCGCGCATTGTATCCACTTGCTTTTACGTTGCTTGCGATACCCAGCATCGTAAATCTCCTCTGCATATCCGGCATACTCACAGTTGAGGTTGCACCGCGCATCTTTGAAAAGCAGAGGTGAAGCGGTGCATTTTCCGTTATCGAAATGCGGACACATCCTCTGAGCCATCTCGACAATCTCGTCTCTCTTGCTCATTTTCTCACCCCGCGACTGCAATAGTCATCTTCGTCCATCTTGAATCCGCTGTTTCTTGGACCGATTTTCCTCATGCACATACCCGCGAGGTAATGTTCGCAATTCTTGCACCTCACAACGACAGTAGTAACACTTCGCTCCTTGATGAATTCGGCAATATCCTTCAAGTGGTCGATATGCACCACTGGCTCCGAAATCATCCGCTCTATCTTCTTTCGCAGTTCCTCACTCAGAACTTCGATTTTCCCGGGCGATGCGTAGCACCAGCTCTGCGGAGCTTTTTCTATCCGTTCTCCGCATCTTTTTGTCTCTCCACCTCTGAAGCAATGGAATCCATAGGTGCATTTTCCATCGTCGTTGTAGGTACACTTATCTTTCCAAAACTCCGACAGTTCTTTCGGTCTGTCATAGATCTTCAGCTCCGAAATGTGCCACCCATAGCCGTATCCCTCGCCGAAATACTCGAACATCTCATCGAACGGTACACACGACTGCTCAATGTAGGATTGGTCCATGCAGATGTACTCGCCGTGATTGTATGGGGAGAAACCGATCTCTCGAATTTCATCACATACAAACTCACCTACGATCTGACCGTTTCGCACCATATCGCGGTTATAAGAGTCCACGTCTTTCCGCTTCCAAATCCATGCCCGTTTCGGATCCGCTCTTCTCACCGCAAGCACATCTTGCCCTTTGGAACAATAGATGTACACCTTGAACGGAACCATGAGATTTGGAATCGTCTTGCGAAGCTCCACTGTCTTTTCTCCCGAAATGATCTTCGCACACCATTTCGGCTTTACCGATAATATTACTGCCGAGTTCATTCCAACACCTCCGCGTAGCACCATGACTGTGGTGGTCGTGTAAACCTTCTATCGCAAGCCTCTTGCCCCAAGTCGTTATAACTCATATTCTTGCATCCTATGCACTTGACTTCGTCAAAGTCATACTCGCAGAAATGCAAAAACTCGCCCAGCTCCTTTGGGTGATCGTAGATCACGAGATCAGAAATATGCCATCCGAAGACATCCTTTCCGCCGCTGTACTTCTCGACCTCATCGTTTGTCAGACAAGCATCCTCAATCGCTTTCGTATGGAACAGGGGATGTCCTGCGAACGCATCCGGGTGATCGAGAACTCGATAGATACCATCACAGACAAATTCTCCAATAACCTTACAGTTGATCGGATGTGCTGCCGGCTCTTCTTTCGCCACATCCGCAGACGGACTGGTAAATACTTTTCCGTCTTTTTCCCAAAGGAAAGTAATTGCCGACGTCCCAAGCGTACTGTAGATGTACACCTTGAAGGGCGGCTTTTCCTTCGGGTACGTTTTTCGCGCTTCTATCGTCTTCCGCCCGGAAGCGATCAACTCGCACCACTCCGGGTGAATCGACATCAATACGGCCTTGCTCATGCTCTTCCGCCCTCCTTCTCGGTCATAATCAGCTTTGCAATCTTGCTCGCAATATCGTCTCCGTCGAAGTCGAACTGTTCAATAAATTCCTCATCGAACATATCAACCAACTCATCAACCTTGAACCCGAAGCAGTCTTCCCATTCGATTCTCGGGTCGGTCGTTACGAACCTGTCGTATGACTGTTTCTCGGCCTTGATTCTCGGCTCGAGCTCTTGCTCAATTCTGAACTCTGCGGAGCGCAGGCCCTCTCGGGCTTTTTCTGCGTCCGCTTGATACTTTCTGAGCAGACAGGAATAACACTCACGTTCCTTGCAATTCGAGCAAGGGGAGTAATAATATCTGCCTTCAACTTCCACTCGCATTTTCTTTCGCCTCCTTCAATTTCTTTTCTGCTTCGGCTTTGGTGGCTACCCACTTATCTCCGTACTCGTCGAGGTAGAGGTTTCCTCGAAGTCCGAAGTCGAACAATGCCAAAACGTGCGATCTTCTCTTGGTGAACTGCTTGTCTGTCAAATAGATGGAGAGTACCACGACTTCTTGATACATCCCGTACCTCATTACATACACTTTATCTCCGACGTTGCACGGAACCTCGATGAGCTGCGCCTTGTTCTTGAAATCTTCGCACCACCCGCCGCCTTTGCCGTCGGCCCACGGAAAACCTCTTTTACATATCCCGAAGTGGATGCACTCTTTGCAGTAGCTCATTACTCCTTCCTCCGTTTTCCGCAACTGCAAAAATCGTCGGGGTTTGTGAGTCGTTCGCGCCCATGATGATCGAATGTCGCATAGCACACCTTTACATCAATTCTGCCACTATACGGTTTCCAATACTCGCAGTTCTCGCACCGCACCACCTCGACTGCATCAGCAGGAACAGACACCTTGTTGCGAATCTGTCTCAACATTTCAAGACTGTCACTGGCATATTTCGCGTTCACTGCGGCACACGCCAGCACCTCATCTTCACTTGCCGTCGGCAGGCGAGAGATCTCAGACCACGCAGCGGCATAGTCTCCACTGGTGCGTTTTACAATCTCAAGAGCTTTGTCGCGTTCGATGTATTCTTTCACAGCCATCTTCTGTACCTCCGTTTCCAAGCATCCATTCTGCATCCGCACTTCGGGCATTTCTTTTTGAGAATCGAGTACCGCACAACATCGAGGCTTTCTTCCTTGCCTTTAACCATCGGTGCGTATTCTCCGCAGTTAGAGCAAACGATCTCGGCCACGGGATTTCCGTGAGCGCACCAACACGCATAGTCTCCGCCCATGAGCTCATAACAGCCCACGAACACCCATCGGGCGTGCTTCTCCATCTTCTTCTTTTTTCTACGATTCATGTTACTGCCTCCGCATCCTCTCTGCTCATTTCAGAACCGCACTCCGAGCAATATTTGCAATCAGACCAATCGAAATGTCCGCAAGCCGAGCAGTAGGAATCCCCATTCTTTTCTACCGCTTCAGCTTTAATCCACACAGCTTTCTTTGCTGTCGAATCTTTTGACACCTCGCAATCTAAATATTTTCGCTTTAATTTCTCGATGCTATCGACTGTCAATACATAGAACTCGCTGTACTCGCTGTTGGCTCGGTATCCTTCCAAATCATCGAAAATAGCTTCTGCAATCCCACGCTGAGAGGAGCTATTTTGGGTTGCACTTTCACCATCTCCGTCCACAGGGCAATCAAGGTACTTTGCGATCAGATCGCTGGCATATTCGTTCGTACAAGCGAAATCTCGGTCAGCAAAACACCGTTCCTCGCTTACGCCCCAATACGGACACATTCTGCAAGCGATGGCCGGCGCAACCATCGCCAAGAACCGTGTCAGTTCCTCTTTCGTCATCCCTGTGATCGAGTCGTAAATGACCTTCTGTTTCTTTTCCATGTCAACCTCCGTTCTGCAAGAAGCCGCCGCCGGTGATGCTTTTCATCAGATCCTCTTGGAGCTTCTTTTTCATCTCTTCAAGGTCGATAGTCACCGTTGTGTTCTCTCCAACCTTGATCTCTCTGTAATCATGTTTCACAGCCAAAGGCTGAACCATATCCGCAGCCACAGTCTCCGAGGCCGCTGCCGCCAAATTCTGCTCCGGCAATTCCAAGCAACCGAGCATTTCCATACGCTTCTTATCGCACTTGTCTTTGAACTCGCAAGCGGCGCATTTCGCGCTCAATCTCTTCAGCGTCATACCTCATTCCCCCAACAATCCCAACCGTCCACTGACTGCCGGGTAAACAACTCGATTTTCGGGACATCGCCGGCTATCCGCTCTATGTACTCCCGCACGATGTCGGGCTTTCTGCTGTGTTCTCTCGGCTGCTCCAAAATGCTACAGCAGATGTTCTTCACGCAGGGCTTGATCCGTCCGCCGTTCCTCTTGACGCCGATCAGACAAATCTCGTTGTTCTGACGGGTATAATAGCCACATCCGATCTTCGGTGTACCCTTCTGAGTGGTCTTACACCAATCAAAACCGAGTCCGTAGTATTTATATCCCCACGCCTTCATAACCTCAAGCGCGTCCTCGAGGCAGGGGAAACAGACCCACATGAACAGAATAGATCTATCGCTCGAGATCTCCGCTACCGGGATTTTCTTGATGTCATCCGCCGCCATCGAGGGGTAGTAACGCTCGTTGTTTCTCGCCTTTGTGCCGCTCTTGCGATTTCTCCAAGGCGGGTCCGCGTACACCACGTCGTACTTCTTATCCGTTCTGTAAATATCAACTACAGCCATATCATCGCCATCCTTTCGCCTCAAGGTATCACGGCTTCGTGATCTTGATGATCTTCGTTCTTACCATTGTTCCGCTTTCCTTGAACGCACCTTCGGGTACTTCTTCAACGTACGCTCCGACTTCATCAAGGAACTCTCTGAACGCCACCGACTTCTTATCGGTTCTGAAGAACGGAGAACAGCTTACGACAGATACAAGAACGCCGCCGTCCTTGAGAATCTCATACGCCTTGCGTATGTGGTCTACGTCTTGATGATTCGAGAACGGCGGATTCATGATGATCCTGTCATATTTTCTTGTCGGCTCGTACTCCAAGAAGTCGCAGAAGCGCATAAACATGGGGTACATCTTCTGATCGAGGTAGAACTTCATCTCCTCGTTCATCTCTACGGCATAGAGCTCCTTCGGATGTCTCTCGTAGATCACATCAGTCAGATCTCCCTTGCCGCAGGACGGCTCAAGAACAACGCACTCAGAATTGATCTCCGCGAGATCACAGAGGCGTTCGCCGATGGCACGAGGCGTCGGGAAGAACTGGAACACTTTCTTCTGATCCGTGACTTCTCCGCAGAGGATGACGGATTCCAATGCTTCGGCAGGGCTTCTGTCAAAAACGTGGCCCTTTGCTTTTCTGTTCCACTTGCCGCCGAGCTTCACGAGGATCTTATTCACTGCTTCGTACAGAGTTCTCTCAAGCTGGATCGCCGGCAGGTACACAACATTGCCGTCAACTCTGCATTCACCCAAAACATCAAGTACATTTTCGCTGATTTTCATAACCAATAATTCCTTTCTGATCTTTTCGCTTCAATGGCTGCGAGGGCTTCTTCCTCTGTAGGGAAAATCTTCTCTCCCCACGAACCCAAGCCAACATATTTCACTTTGATGAGGATTCTCATATCCTTCGTGTATTTGATCTCGCTCACGATCCCATTCTGAGGAACCAACTTGTCGTGATACCATCGGACGCACCACACTTCATCGCCGATCTTGCAAGGCGGTAACAGCGCAGAAATTTCTTTCGGGCTTTTACCGATGTTTTCATATTCCGCCAGTCGATCTATAGCTTTGCCGATGGGACATCCCGGGCATCCGATGTGGTCTGCGTGTTCGTCACACACTTCTTTGCACAGGCTATTGTCTGCACCTTTGATCTGCCAACACTTGTTGCCGGCGACGTCATGTTCGTAAGTCATCCTCTCCATCGCCTTCGGTCTCCTTTCTGCGGTGATATTCTTCGTACATCGGATCCTTCTTGCCGAGCACCGGGTAATCGACATCGCCGCCTTTTTTGATTACCACCTTGTACTTGTGGTTGATTCCGCGCCTCGATCTGTTTACCAGCGCATAGAACGTATCCATGCTCGAGCATCCGAGCTTGCGCTTGCACTCAAGCGAGTTGCCTTCGGCGAGCAAGACGCCCGATCTTGCATCGTAGATTGCGTAATAATTCATCCGTCGTCACCTCCCTCGGCTCCGGCGTATCCCACGAACATCCCCGCGAGTTCCGTGTATTCATCGTTCGTGATGTACCCCCTCCGTCGCTGCTGTTTCCAGTACGACATGATGGCGTCGTATCGTGCCTTCAACGCCGTGTACCCATCGTACATTTCGTTGAGCCGATAGCAGACATCCTCCAGTTCCATACGCTTATCCTCGAAATTCACCATCAGCTCGTAGCTCGGAGCCCGACCGATGTTGTCGGAACCGCAGGAACAGCAGAACTTCGGAGTGTTGCCCTGTACAGAGAACTCAGCTTTGCAATCTCTACACGCCCAGCTCTGACTTCTGCCTCTTGCCATCTCTTACACCTCCTTGCTATCGTTTATTCCTTGTAGTCAAGACACGCCTTTCGGCTCTGGCTTACATACAGGGCGCTTCGTGTGCGGCGATCTTTCCGGGCATTGCAATGACCGCTCGCTCTCCCGAGCTTCTCCCTGCAAAAATGAGAACAAGACCCGCAGGTCTTTTCCGTGGGTCTTCTCTTGATGAACAGCCGTCCCTCTTTGTTCGCAAGAGCGATCTCCGAGAGTTCTTCGGGTGTCAGCCCCGTGTCCTCGTAATCGGCAAGACGGTAGAACGCTTCCTCAACGGTCGTTGCCGTAGGCTGAGAAACTGTACCATCGCTGTTTCTGATCGTCAATCTCTTCATGTTTTCATCCCTCCCAACAAATTCTCTCGGTTTGCTGCCAAGTTCCGCCGACCCATCCTCCGAGTCTGAACGTGTAGCCCTTGTTCAAAAATTCAGCTTTAACAGCGTTGTAATAGCTGATCGTCTGCTCCTCGCCACGCTCATCTCTGTAACGATAAACTGGCGGATAATAAATGCAGTCTCGACGCCCCTGTTTCTTTGCTTTCGCAATATCACGGAGCACGGACTCAACTGCTCGTCTGTAGCCTTCGGGCTGAGTCCGTAACCGTGCTTCTTCGGCTTCGGAGATTTCGATGCCTTCCGGTTCTTTGATCTCAACACCCGCAAAAGCGATTTCCGCATCAGTGAAGCCGATACCATGCAGTGTATCTATCAGATCGCTCCCTTTCACAATCTCGGATAGGTGATCGAGCATCTTATCGAACAGCTCACGACGTCTTTTCTCGGAGAACTCGCCTTTGTTGAACCGGCAGGTGTCGGTGCGGCTGTTATAATCACAGCCAATCGCATTGCCTTCGCAGTCTCGGCACTCACTACAGATCATCAGCCTGTTTCCGCAGACCGGGCAGTATGCTTTATACCCAAACTCCTCGACGTTCCATCTCATTTCGATCTCCGTCTCGCAGTTGGGACAGTATTCAACGATCATGCCGCTCATTCCTCTTCCTCCTCGATCATGATTTCAACACAAGCATCAAACAAATCCTCGTCGTCGAGGCAGTCGGTGCCGTCGGCGCATGGCGGATATATCGGCCCGTTCGGACCGCCGCGAACGCCGCCTCCTCTGCAATCGGTGTTATACCTGCAAGCCAAGCACATCTCGTCTCTTTTCTCGAGGAGGAAGTCAATTTGCTCTTGACGGCTCATGGCTTCGACGCGCTTTTCGTATTGTTTTCTTTCCATAGCAAAACCTCACTTCCTGTACTCTATTGTTTCATCCACTCGGTACGCCTTCCATTCCGCGTAAGCGTCGGGAGAGAGGGGACACACGCCTTCTTCTCCTTCAAGCCTGTTCCGGGACACCTCATCATGGAGCTTCGGATACTTCTTGATGACCGCCGGATTCTCAAGGATGTCCTGCATATCTCTTGCGATCAGAACCAGTCTCGTGTCAGTCCTTCTGCGCTTTCTACTCTGCAACCACTCATACAGATCAAACAGGGTAGTTTCTGACGCTTCTATCAGTTCATCCTCAAGCTGTCTGAATCTCGCGAGGTCTTCCGGCTTGTATCCGCTGTCCTCATACTGAGCAAGCCTTTCAAAAACGTCCGCATTGCACTTGGTTCGGTCAACGCAGTTATAACACGGTACGTTGCTGTACTCCTCGTTCCTTGGATAATGGCATACACG
>JAFQNZ010000106.1 GCA_017395715.1 Clostridia bacterium
CTTCGTTTGTTGCAGGCGTAATAAGAGTCTGAAGATATTCAGCAAAAGCCTCTGCCATCTTCAAATGACCCATATCGTTAGGATGCACCGTATCAGGAAAATAGGATCTCAAGGTCTTGGTAGCCGTGTAGGTATCAAAGAATGTTGTGGGATAGCCCGCATCATTAACAATAGGAACAAGTGCTTCCTGAATTTGTCTCGTCTTAGGGGTAGCAATATTACCAGCGGTGCCGAAATAAGCGGGACAGTTAGCAAGAACGAACTTAAGATCCTTGTTCTTTTTCGTGAGCGCCTCCATAATACCAAGGCAACTGTTGTTGTACAGTTCGGTATCACTGTCTGTCCACGGTGCGGTATCTTGCCAAGTGTCGTTGGTTCCGAGCATAATGGTAAAGATATCAGCCGAAGCAGCAGTACCTACCGCCTTCAGATAAGGTGCTGTGTTGGTATAAGCGTCCAAATCGTTTCTCATGGAAGAACCGCTGTCACCGAAGTTATGGACAATGGCATCTTTCCAAAGGATTCTACCCATCTGAGCGGGATAGCTAAACAAAGCCTGGTCAGAAGCACCCGTACCCTGTGTGATACTGTCACCGATACAACCGATTACCGTAAGATGATGATTACCCTTGTACAAGAAACCACTTGCAAAAGTATAGTTTACTTCTCTCTTCGAAAGCTTATCGGCAAAACGTGTTTCGAGATAGTCAATGGCGTGCCATGTGGTTCCGAATTCACCGCCACGGATAACCAGCTTGCTACCGACTACATTCACAACAAATTCATCCGTAAGCAAGTTGGCAAAATGGCCACTGCTCGAAACGGTACGATTCGTTTTACCAATCAGAATCTCGTTTGCAACTTCGGTAGACTTGGTGTCCTGCACAACATTCAA
This sequence comes from Clostridia bacterium, assembly GCA_017395715.1. Lineage (GTDB taxonomy): Bacteria > Bacillota > Clostridia > Oscillospirales > CAG-272 > RGIG1993. Next base: position 896 of record JAFQNZ010000106.1, read on the forward strand.
ACGAACACCGGTCATCTCAAAAATTAAATCAGCAAGACGGTTTGCGGTTTCATGGTCAAAGTCATACACCGGGAAATACTGTTTTTTCTCAGGGATTTTGGTGTAAGCATCATAAGGTGACTTCGCATATACGATGGTGTAGTCAGAGATAGGCGTTTCACCAATTTTCATGGAAGCGAATGAGGTAGGAACAGGCCCAAGAGTTGTATCGGGCGTTGTCACAACAGCTGTAGTTGTAGCAGTTGTTGTTTCTGCGGGGGTAGTTGCGGCGGGGGTGGTTTCATCGGTAGCAGCCTGAGTTGTCACATCACCTGCTACTGTGGTTGTTGCTGTTGTACCGGGTGTTTCAGAGCCGACGCATGCAACTGCGGTAATGGCAATCATAGCAACCAGACACATCAACACAATGAGTTTGAGATGTTTCATGTTTTCCTCCAAAAAAATCTTTATAACGATTTTTAGTTTTTAGTTTTATCCGGCACACAGGAAAGATCCAAAATCACTTCCCTTGCCATGATCAAGCCCGCAACAGACGGCACAAACGCCGCACTTGCGGTTGGTAAACGGGTTGCTTTGTCGCCTTCTGACGGTAGAATCGGCTTCTTGGCTTCTTCTCTTGAATATACCACTTTCAGCGCCGGAATACCGCGAGCCTTCAGTTCACGACGCATCACTCGCGCAAGCGGACATACGGTTGTTTTGTAAATATCTGTCACTTCAAAGCGCGTGGGATCGGTTTTGTTTCCCGCACCCATAGCCGAAATCATCTTGACCCCTGCTCGGTGCGTTCGGACTGCAAGTTCAATCTTTGCCGCCACATTGTCGATGGCATCCACAACATAATCGTATTCATCAAGTGGGAATTCGTCGGCGTTTTCAGGGAGATAGAATACATTGTGACAAACCACCTCGGCAGAAGGATTGATATCCAATATCCTCTCCTTCATCACATCACACTTGTACCGCCCAACCGTACTTTCCAGCGCAATGATCTGTCGGTTAATATTGGTGATATCCACAACATCCTTGTCAAACAAGGTAATTTTCCCTACCCCACTTCGTGCGATGGCTTCCACAACATAACCGCCAACACCGCCAACGCCGAAAACAGCAACCGACTTCGTTGCAAGTGTGTTTACCGCATCTTCACCCAAAAGAAGCGCGGTACGCGAAAAACGCGGATCGTTAGCACTTGGCATCGTCAAGCGCGTTCAGCATGGCAACACGGGCATCGTGTCTGCCACCTTCATACTCGGTGTTAACAAAAATATCGGCAAGTGCAATGGCTTTTTCCACACTGATCACTCTCGCGCCCATACAAATGACATTGGCATCATTGTGACGTCTTGTCATTTCAGCCGAAAACTCGTTTTCGCAAAGTGCGGCACGGATGCCTTTGTGCTTGTTGGCTGCCATACTCATACCAATGCCGGTTCCGCAAACAAGAATACCGAGAGGTGCTTCTTTCTTTTGAAGTGCTTCGCAAACATAGTGCGCATAATCGGGGTAATTCACACTGCAAGTGCCGTCACATCCAAAATCGGTGACGGTATAGCCTGCTTTTTCAAAGTGAGTCATCAACGCATCCTTCACTTCATTTCCTGCGTGATCGCAGGCAATCACAATCTTTTTTTCCATAACCATATTCCTTTTATATGTATTTGCTATCTCAAGCATTTTCAAGCTTTAAGCGTTCGTTTCTCTCGCGCTCGGCTTGCGGTGCACGAAGATAGGTCGGTCTGAGTTCGGCATCACTGACAAAATTGCCTTTTTGGTATTCACGCAGGGCAAGCTGTGCAACCGAAATTGCATTTTGATAAATCTTATCCTGCGGCGTTTTGCAAATATTCTCAAGCGAAAGCGTCTCTTTTACAAGAGAATAGCCGTCTCCGCAAAGATAAACGTCTTCTTGGTATTCGGCAAGCTCTTTCGCAAGCTCGTCTATCATGATCACGCGATCGGGCGTCAGTCTTACGAGCGTATCTCCGTCCCAACGGAAAAGCGCGTTATAAAGCTGACCGCGTCTTGCATCCATCACAGGAGAGACGATTCCCTTATGCCCACGCAAGTTGTAAGCCAAGGCTTCCAGCGTGGAAACGCCGACACATTTTTTTCCGCCAAAAGCAAGACCCTTTACCGTTGCCGCACCAATACGCACCCCGGTAAACGAACCGGGCCCGACAGTACAGGAAAACAAATCGATATCGGCAACTTTTTTTCCGGCAAGCCCAAGAAGCTTTTCAATCAAAGGAAGAAGCGTTTCGCTGTGTTTCAGCCCGCAAGATACCGTTTCGGCGGCAAGCACGGTTTCATTGTCACAAATCGCAGCGGTTGCCACGGTTGCGGTAGAATCAAGTGCTAAAATCAGCATAGCGAGTCTCCTTTCTGTCATTCGGAAAGCTTTTCAATCGTAATCAAACGCTCGGTTTCGGATACCTTTTCGATCGAAACGGTATAGTATGTATTAGGAAGTGCAAACGGAATCTTTTCACTCCACTCCGCAATGATGATACAGTCGGTGTAGTCATAAAAACCAATCGATTCCAGATCATCCTCACTGTCAATTCGATACATATCAAAATGACAAAGCTTTTTGTCATCGTCCCCGTATTCATTCACAATCGTATAGGTGGGGCTGGACACGGCATATTCGGGTGCGATCACAGAAGCCACGCCTCGGACAAAGGCAGTTTTCCCTGCACCGAGATCGCCGTACATGGCAACAAAGTCTCCCTGTTTCAGCTGTGCTGCCAGAAGCATTCCGCAAGAAACGGTCTCTTCACTGCTATGAGAAAGAACACGAAATAACGGCTGTCTTTTTTTCAACATCAAAATTCTCCCGTACCTATTGAGGATTACAAATCAGTATACCACAAAACAAGTAAAATTTCAACCATTTGACTCAAAAAAGAAAAACCTTTTTACTTTTGAAAATAATAACGTCTGAAATTCTTGTAATGCGAAAAATAAAACCGAGAAATTCTGTAATACCGCTTGAGTGAAAAATCTTCACGGCAGCGAAGCGTGAAAACACAGTTTTTGGAAAGTTCTCGAATTTCCTTTTGTAATTCTTCGTTTTTCACATATTTCTTCAAAATACCAATCGGTACATTGGACCACATTGCACGCTTGTTTCCGAAAATCGGTGCATGGCAATTGTTATACACCACGCGTTCAATCAGTTCTTCCATCATATTGATACCTGCCGTTCTCACAAAATAAGAAGAACGACCAAGACGGGGGTTGATCTCAAACATCAAATAGCGTCCGCTTTTGGCGTCATATTTCATATCAATATTGGAAAAACCGCGATATCCGATCTTTTCAAGAAAAGCCTGTACCCTTTCGTACACTTCGCTTTCGTTGCGTGTAATAATAGCGGCGTAGTTGCCAAGCGTGTACGGCGCATACTCTTCCAAAACAGGCTGTCCGAGACAGGAGGCACGCACAACACCTTCGTTGTCCGAATAGCTGTTGATCACGCGCATGGCATCGTCTCCACCCTCAATGTATTCTTGCAGGATCATCTTTCCCGTGTATCCCACACGGTTGAGCGCCTCTGCCACTTTGAGATACGCTTCCTTACTGTCAAGGAAATATACCTTCTTTTTTCCTTCAAAGGAAAGATGCAAATACTCATACGCATTGCTGTTTTCCGGCTTTGCCACAATGGGGAATGAAAAAGGAAGCGTGTTTACAACCGAAAGCCTCTCTTCCTTGGTACATACCACAGTCTTCGGATAATCAAGACCGTATTCATCACAAAGCGCATAAAACTTATCTTTGGTTTCAAAACAGCCAAGGAGTTCGGAAGAAGGAAACGCATTCGCCACAAGTCCTTCAAACGATTCATAATTCTTTGACATCAAAGCCGCATAATAATCCGAGCAAGCGATCACCACAAGCTTCTCGTATTCTTTGGATTTCTCTTTCAAAACCGAAAGAAGGGTTGGAACAAATACCTCTTCCTTGTCAAAATCGGCAAAACAGCGGTACTCGAAAAGCCTACTGTACATTGTCGGAATCAAAAGTCTTTTGCAAAGGAGCATCGGAACAACATCATACTTTTCCTGAATCAGACGCACATTGCCGTAAGCGTTTTCATCACTGCCGAGAATGATCGGCAAAAAATCCCTTTTCGTCATTAACTTCACATCCTTTGATTTACAAACTGACCATCATTTTGTTTTTGTCATATATCTCAATTTCTTTTCTCGCAAAAAACTCGTCGCCCTCGTAAGGCTCGGCACCGTTTTTCCGCTTTTGCGCCTTTTCGGCACCCTTACCGCACAAAAGGAGCACACCGCCCTCTTCAAGAAGCGAAAATGCTTTTTGTATCGCAAGATCACGTTGATACACAATATCGTACGGGGTACCGTTTTTGGCTACATTTTCGGCAATTTCACCGCAAATATCGGCAAGCGGCTCACCGGCAGGATCATCCTCGGTAATGATCACATGGTCGCAAAACTCTCCTGCCGCAAGACCCATATCAGTTCTTCGATTCTTGGCTTTCTGCCCCGGCGCACCGAATACCGAGATGATCTTTTGATCGGGAAACGCCTCTTTTACATACGAAAACAGCGCGTTCATGCTCATTTTGTTGTGCGCGTAATCCACAATCACCGTAATCTTTTTATCCTTGGTGGAAAGATGCACCCCTCGGCCTTTTGCCTTGGCAGAAGCAAGTCCACTCTTTGCATGGCAGTACGGCGCACCGAACACTTTGGAAACCGCAAGTGCCGCGAGTGCGTTTTCAACATTATAAGCCCCGGAAAGCGCGATTTCATACGAAAGTGCGTCTTCCTCTTTCCATCTTGCCGAAAAAGATGTGCCCGATTCAAGGTAGCAAAGACCTGTACAGTAAAGCGTATCGCTCGGCTGAAAGCCAAAGGTCACGATCTCGCATCCCGCCTCTTGTGCCGCCGCAACAACTCTTTCATAATGATCGGCAGAAGAATTGATGATTGCAATCTTGGCAGACTGAAAAATAGAAAGCTTTGAGGAAAAATAGTCTTCAAAATCGCGATGCTCCACATCGCTGATATGATCTTCGCCGATATTCAAAAATACCGCCGCATCAAAGTCGATGCCTTTGGTTCTGTGATATTTCAGCGCTTGGCTTGATACCTCACAAACAGCAAAATCAAGTCCCCGCTTCCCTGCATTGGCAAGATACCGCCACAGATCAAAAGCCTCAGGCGTTGTCAACTTGGCATCCTCTTTCACAGTACCGTCATACACAAAAATCGAGGAAATCAAAGCTGTCGGTAAACCGCTTGTCGCCATATGATAATCGTCAAGAATCGCATTCAAAAAAGACGCTACTGTCGATTTCCCTTTTGTTCCGGTAATCCCGATTTTTTTCAAGAGTGCCGCATCTTCCCCGTAAAAAGCCTTGGCAAGAGCTGCCATGGCAAGTCGGATATCGCTCACCTGAATATATGGAACATCTTCCCTCCACACCTGTTCCGAAAGATACATGACCGCACCCGCCTTGATAGCAAGATCAAGATACTCAGCGCGAAATGCCGCACCCTTGCAAACGAAGACTTCACCTTGCTGTATCGTTCGGTTGTCAAACGAAAGCCCTGCTATTTTGTTTTGTGCCACAGTCTCTATCGAATGTGTGAGAACAAGACCCTCTTTTTGCAAAAGCAAAAGGCAATCGAAAACGGTAACAAGCATAACATCCCTCGAATTTCAACAATGGTTTATTTCACAAAAATCTTCATGGCATCAAAAATACTCTTTACGGGAATATAAGTCACATCTGCCATCAGTTCCCCGTTCTTTTTGAGCTGAAGATAGTTTTTTTGCGGAAGCACGATCTTGCAAAAACCGATCTTAACCGCTTCCTTGATTCTCATCGCAGGCGCATCCACGCCGCGGCATTCCCCAGCAAGACCGATCTCGCCAAACGCCACAAGATCATCGTCAAGAGGAATATCTTTGATACCCGAAATCATGGCAAGCGCCATCGCAAGGTCTGCTGCAGGCTCATCAGGACGGATACCGCCGATAACATTGACATAGACGTCATGCGTGGAAAAACGCAGTCCGAGACGCTTTTCAAGTACAGCAAGCATCAGGCACATACGGTTGTAATCCACACCGTCTGTGGTTCGCTTGGGAGACGGATAGACGGTTGGCGCACAAAGCGCCTGAATCTCACTCACAAGCGGACGAGTACCCTCCATCAAGCATAATGCACAGTTGCCCGAAACACCCTTGGGGCGGTCGGCAAGAAAGACTTCGGAGGGGTTGTCTACTTGGAAAAGACCCTTGTCGGTCATTTCAAACACACCGATTTCGTTGGTCGCGCCGTAACGGTTTTTGGAAGCGCGGATCACGCGATAGGTCTGCTGTCGCTCCCCTTCAAAATTGATCACGGCATCCACCATGTGCTCAAGCACTTTAGGACCCGCAATGCTTCCCTCTTTGTTCACGTGACCCACGATCAAAACCGAAATACCGTCATTTTTCGCAAGTGCAATGAAACGCATCGCCGATTCTTTCACCTGTGTCACACTGCCGGGCGAGGACGATACCGTCTCGCAATACATCGTCTGCACCGAATCAATGATCACATAATCGGGCTTCAGCCGTTCGCATTCGCCGAGAATCTCCTCTACCGAAGTTTCGGTCATGATATATAAATTCTCTCCCCCGATGGCAAGGCGCTCGGCGCGGTATTTGAGCTGACCGCCCGATTCCTCACCCGAGACGTATAAAACCTTTTTGTCTTTGCCGAGAACGCCCGAGATCTGCATCAAAAGTGTGGACTTGCCGATACCGGGCTCGCCCGCGATCAAAAGCACCGAGCCTTCCACAATACCGCCGCCAAGCACGCGGTCGAGTTCATTCATACCGCTTCTTGATCGCATATACTGCGGCATTTCCAGATCTTTGTAAAGAACCGCACCGCCGGCATTTCCATCACGGGAAAGAGAATCAGCACCCGTCGTTTTTTTCACAACAGGTGCCCTCTCCTCAAGCGTTCCCCATTCCCCGCAAGAGGGACATTTTCCATAATATTTTGCCGAACGGTAATCGCATTCGGAGCAAACAAAAAAGGACTTTTCTTTCATCGTCAAACCCTTTCGATTTTTCTTCCTTCACTTTTCACATCGCACTACTGTGACGATGCAACAATATATCCCACAATGGCGTCTTTCAAAAGCTCTGCCAATCGATCGCGGTAGCCGTCATCGGCAAGAAGCGCCGCTTCGTAGGCATTCGATAAAAAACCGCACTCCACCAAAACCGCGGGCCTTGTAATACGGTGCAAAATATACAGCGAACTGTCCGCCGCCTTAATGGGGCGCTTGTTTTCGGGCTGCAAGTTTTCTTTTACTTTCGCCATGATCGCCTCGGCAAGCTTCAAACCCTCGGGATTGTTTGGCGAATGGTACAGCGTAATGCCTTTGACCGAACTGTCCGAAAACTTGTTCATGTGAAGGCTGATAAAAAGACAATCTTCGCTCTCTTCCGCCATTTTGAGTCTTGCACGAAGGTCGCCGTTTTTGGCAGAACTTGCGCCTTCATAGGTCAAAAGTGTGTCGGTATCTCTTGTCAGAATTACCGTTATTCCTTCTTGCGTAAGCTTTTCGGCAAGTTTCTTTGCAAGATCAAGATTCAGATCCTTCTCACAAATGCCGCCGATCCCAACCGCACCGCCGTCCATACCGCCATGCCCCGGATCAAGCAGGATAACAGGCTTTTTTTCATCACTTGCATTATTGACAGATGCCTCGTTTGATGATACAATACTAAACAGAAAGTCAGCACCGCCCGCAATGCCAAACGCCGCCAAAGCGAGAATGGCACAAGAAAATAAAATACCGAAAAAGACCTTAAAAAAAGTTTTCATAGTTCCACCTGCAACACATTTTTTTCAAATATATGCCGCAGGCAGAGTTTTTATTTAAGATTAGCGGTAGCGTGCGCTGCCCTTGGGTCCTTCGTCTTTCTTTTTCATAAAGCCGTCTTTGTATTTCACGCCAACATGGTAGGAAATACCAAACGCCAAAATAGCAGGAATCGGAATGATCAGTAAGAAAAGCGGATTTTCAAACGAAAGCGTTTGGGTAATGCCAAGGTACATCGACTGAATCCCGCGGGCAAGCATATTGCAGATGGCATAGCCACCGCGCGCCCAATCGGGTGTATAGATCACACCGGCCTGAAGACGACCCAAGAAAGGCGCATCCATCATCAGACGGAAAAATACGGTAAGAAGTCCAAGCAGAATGTTCAGCGAATTGGCAACAAGACCCACCAAAAAGTAGCGCATCGGCTGCATTTCCATTTTTCCCGATTCGATGCGAATGCCATCCTTCTGCCCGTTTTCGTAACCGATGGTGCAGATCAAAAAGAGGTAGAATGCCACACAGAACACACTCGATGCGGGATACACCCAAGTGGCTTTCATGTTTACGGTGGCAAAGCCTGTAATGATACCCATGATCATAATACCAAGCTGAAACACCACCAGCTTCACGATCAAATAGGAATTTTCCTTAAAGAATTTTTTCATTGTTATGTCCTTTCCCTGTGCGGCAGAGTGAACCACCGCAATCTTTGCTATATATCTTGATTATATAACAAATAACAAAGAAATGCAACTGCATTTTTCAGTTTTTCCTATATTTGTTTTTTCAGGAGGAATCCCCCATGAGCGAAAGCCCCAAACTCGTCCAAGCGTTTGTCAACTATATGCTTTCCATCAAAAACCGCTCACCCAAAACAGTAGAACAATATGAGCTTGACCTTACCATCTTTTTCAAATACTTGATCGCACGCGACAAATCTCTGCCCACACTTGGTGAAGAATTTGACGCCATCGACGTCTCAGGCATTGACATTGACGATATCAAAAAGATCACCGAAGAGGATATCTACGATTTCTTTCTCTACGTTTCCAAGGAGCGCGAAAATAAAGCACGTGCAAGGGCGAGAAAGCTATCCTCTCTCAAATCCTTTTTTAACTATCTTGAAGTCAACAAAAAACTGATCGATAAAAACCCCGCCATCAACGTGGAATCGCCCGGCGTCAAACGCGCGCTCCCCAAGTTTCTTTCGCTCGATGAAAGCCTCACTCTCC
>JAFQNZ010000107.1 GCA_017395715.1 Clostridia bacterium
AAACACAAAGCTTTTCAATTATAGCAGAGAGAGAAGGAGAGTGGGGCATTACGGAACCAGGGAAACGGTATCTTCCGTGAATGTTCCCGTGAAGCTGACTTCTTTGCCTTCACGGAGAACTGTGATCGTTACGGTATCGCCGACACGGGCATCCAGGAGAATATCGATCATTTCAAACTGACGGCAAATGGTGTGCTCGTCTTTGTCTGAGATCTTGACCTTGCAGAGAATATCGCCCGCTTTGAGAACCCCTTTGGCAAGAGAGGTTTCGGTGAGAGACTGAATCTCTACCGTGTCATACAGGGTGATTGTGCCATCGTCGTTATACTCGGCGCGGGTGTCGGTGGTGAAAACGGTGATACCGATCAGGCACTTGATAACAGATTTATTTTCCTTGCCGTCACAGTTATCGATGATATTCTGCGCGATGCCGATGGCAACGTTAGAGGGGATCGAGTAGCCGATATTTTCAACGCTGCTTTGCTTTAGCTTGGCATTGACAATGCCGATCAGCTGTCCCTTGGCGTTGAACAGACCGCCACCGCTGTTGCCCGAGTTGACCGCCGTATCAATACGGATGACGCGCATGGTTACGGGTGTTAAGTTATCCACTGCCGTCATGGTGATATGCTCGGATTCTACGCTGACAACACCGGAAGTGACAGAAATGCCGACACCTTCGGGGTTACCGATGGCAATGGCTGTGACACCGGGCGTGAGTTTGTTGGAGTCTGCAATTTTAATGGCGAGAGCATCCGATTCTTTGACTTTTTCGCTACCCGTGATTTTCAAAACGGCGATGTCATAGGTCATGGAGCCTCCGACATATTCTGCCAAAATACCGGTTTCGTTCAGGCGGTCGGTACCGTCAAAGTACATACCGTAAAGATACACGCGGATATTTTCGCTGATTTTGTCTTTGGCTGAAGATGCATTATTGTATACAACATGGTAGTTGGTGATGATATACGCATTGCCTTTTTCGCGGTCAAGCTGATAGATCACGCCCGAACCTGCGGAATAACCCGAAGCGTCATTGCTTTTTTTGTACTCGCAGTAGATTGAGACAGAAGCCATCAGCGCTTGGTTGATGTATTTGGTGTTGTCGGCAACGGCAGAGGCATTGCCGGCGTCTTCGCCGTCCTTGCCGTCTTCACCGCGAAGGGAATCGAGCCATTCGGCTTCACTGCCTTCAAAGCCGTTTTGCACGGCAATATCATAAGCCGAAAGACCGTTTTGACCGTTTTGGCAAGCTGAGAAGAGGGAAAGCGCCGAGATGAGGAAAAGAAATGCGAAAGCGAGGGACAGAATTTTTGTGGTGTATGTTTTTTTCATAGTTGTATGATCCTACTCGTGTGTGAGTACAGTGTACCTTGGTGAGTTGTTCTTTGTGTGAATGAAGTCTGCAAATTCCGTGAAAGTTACAGTGTTTTTGTTGCAGCTTTTAGCTGTCCGAGCGGCTTTTTTTGTCATACGGCTTGGTTTCGCTCAAAACCTCACCTTTATCCGAAACCTGACGGACGGTGATTGTCTCAAAGCTGTCAAGGTCGGCGGCAAGGGTATTCGAATCGATGAAGACGGTTTCTTCTTCGTCGCCGTCGAGTGTGATTTCACTGAATTTGGTGAAGTTCTTGCCTTTGACATATAAGGTGTCGCCGACGATTTCATATCCGTCCACGGTGATTTCCCTTGTGCCGAGGGTCATATCGCTGTTGGGC
>JAFQNZ010000108.1 GCA_017395715.1 Clostridia bacterium
CGCCGAGGGGGTTGAGCACGATGTCAAGCGGAGTACCGTCGGGGAGGAACGGCATATCTTCCGGAGGAAGAATACGGGATACGACACCCTTGTTACCGTGACGGCCCGCCATCTTGTCACCGACGGAGATTTTTCTCTTCTGAGCGATATATACACGGACAACCTTATTGACTCCGGGAGGAAGCTCATCCTGATTTTCGCGTGAAAAGACTTTGACATCGACAACGATACCCGACTCGCCGTGGGGCAGTCTGAGGGAGGTATCACGGACTTCTCTTGCCTTTTCTCCGAAGATTGCACGGAGGAGTCTTTCTTCCGCTGTAAGTTCTGTTTCACCCTTGGGTGTTACCTTACCAACGAGGATATCCCCTGCTCTGACCTCAGTACCCTTGAGGATGATACCTTCTGCGTTGAGATACTTGAGTGCATCATCACCGACATTGGGGATCTCGCGGGTGATTTCTTCCGGACCGAGCTTGGTGTCTCTTGCTTCGTGCGAGTATTCCTCAATGTGGATCGAGGTGTACATATCTTCACGAACCAAACGCTCATTCAAAAGAACGGCGTCTTCATAGTTATAGCCTTCCCAAGTCATAAAGCCGATCAGGGCGTTCTTACCGAGTGCGATCTCGCCGCCTTCGGTTGCAGGGCCGTCGGCAATCACGCGGCCGGCATCAATATATTCGCCTTCATTGATAATGGGGCGCTGATTGATACAAGTACCCTGGTTGGTTCTCTTGAACTTGGTCAGACGGTATTCGTCTTTTCTGCCGCTGTCAGTGCGGATGATGATCTCATCGGCAGTGACCTTTTCGGCAACGCCGGATTCACGGCATACGATCACGACGCCGGAATCAACAGCAGCTTTGTATTCCATACCTGTACCGACGATCGGGCTGTCGCAGGTGAGAAGCGGCACTGCCTGCTTCTGCATGTTCGCACCCATCAGCGCACGGGAGTTGTCGTCGCTTTCCAGGAAAGGAATGTGAGAGGTTGCCACAGACATAACCATCTTAGGCGAAACGTCCATGTAATCGGCAAGCTCCGCTTCGATCTCAAGGATCTCGGAACGGTGACGTGCGGTTACCTTCTTGTTGATGAAGCGTTTGTTTTCATCAAGGGGTTCGTTTGCCTGCGCGATAATGTAGTTGTCTTCCATATCGGCGGTCATGTATTCAATGGTATCCGAAACTCTGCCACTTTCCTTGTCAATCTTACGGTAAGGTGCTTCAATAAAGCCGTACTCGTTGATCTTGGCATAGGTAGAAAGATAGGAGATCAGACCGATGTTAGGACCTTCGGGGGTCTCAATGGGGCACATTCTTCCGTAGTGCGTATAGTGAACGTCACGCACGTCGAAGGATGCACGGTCACGCGAAAGACCGCCGGGACCGAGAGCCGAAAGACGGCGCTTGTGGGTCAGCTCGGCAAGGGGGTTGTTCTGGTCCATGAACTGCGACAAAGGAGACGAGCCGAAGAAGTCACGGATGGCAGTCACAATGGGTCTGATATTGATGAGCGCTTCGGGAGAAACCGAGTCGGTGTCCTGAATGGTCATGCGCTCTTTTACGATCTTATCCATTCTGGAGAAACCGATGCGGAGCTGGTTCTGCAGAAGCTCACCCACCGAACGCAAACGGCGGTTGCCGAGGTGGTCGCTGTCATCCACAGTACCGATACCGTGGGAGAGGGTGATAAGATAGTTGATAGAAGCGAGAATGTCAGCTTTGGTGATGTGCTTGGGAGTGAGTTCCGCTACGCGGTCGCGGCAAGCCTTCAAAACAGCTTCCTTATCGTCGCCGCAAGCTTCGATGATTTCTTCAAGAACACTCTTAATAACCTTTTCCTTGATGCCAACAGACTTCAGATCGTAACCGAGAAGTGCTTCGGCAGGAATGGTGCCGTTCGAGAAGACCTTCACTTCTTCCCCGTGCTCGGAGAAAACGTACGCTTCGTTAACACCGTTAAATTCAATAGCAGCAGCAAGTTCAGCCGAAACCGTTTCGCCGTCCATAGCGAGAATTTCGCCTGTAATGGGGCTTGCGATCGGGCGAGCGAGAACCAAACCTTTGATACGGGTGGCAATCGACATCTTCTTGTTGAACTTGTAACGGCCAACGTTCGCAAGGTCATATCTCTTGGGATCAAAGAAGAGATTGTTAACCAAGGTTTCAGCCGATTCAACAAGCGGAGGCTCGCCGGGGCGAAGCTTTCTGTAAATTTCCTTGAGTGCTTCATCTCTTGCGGTAGAGCCGTTCTTTACAGCTTCGGCATTCATACCATCTTTTTCAACGGTAGCCTTTACCTTAACGTCTTCGCCGAAGAGCTCATAGATCTCAGCGTCGCTTCCGTTCGATTCGCTGAGTGCGCGAATCAGAACCGTAACCGGAATCTTTCTGTTTTTATCGATACGAACAGAGAATACGTCGTTGGCATCGGTTTCGTATTCAAGCCATGCACCTCTGTAAGGGATGACGGTGGCCATATACACCTTTTTGCCCGACTTGTCGATGGCACTGTCGTAGTACATACCGGGAGAACGTACGATCTGCGAGACCACAACGCGCTCTGCACCGTTGATGATGAAGGTACCGTTGTCTGTCATAAGCGGGAAATCGCCCATGAAGATTTCCTTTTCCTTCACTTCCTGTGTTTCCTTATTATAAAGGCGCACGGTAACTCTCAAAGGAGCCGCAAAGTTTACGTCGCGTTCTTTGCATTCTTCCTCGGGGTATTTGGGGCTTTTTTCATCGATGCTGTAATCCACAAATTCGATGAACAGGTTGCCGGAATAATCCACGATCGGCGAAACGTCGCTGAGAACCTCTCTAAGACCTTCTTCAATAAACCATCTGTACGATTTCTTCTGTACATCAAGAAGGTTGGGAACACCGATTGCTTCGTCGATTTTGGCAAAGCTCATGCGCTGTTTTGTGCCGAGCATCACCGGCTTGACCGATAAATTTGCCATGTTCAATCCTCCATTTTTCAGCAAATAAATAGACCATACCCCAAAAAAGCCTCGTCTCGTTCACAAATAATTTACAATTTACCATTCTCACGGCATGCTGGTTACAGCCGATTTTGAAGGGCAGCCTGCAAAGAACGTAAACGACTAACAGCGTGATTCGGAATATGACCTTCCTGCTTTGCATATTTTCATCGGATCTTGTCGAAAACCCGCTTCAATCCTGTGCAAACTTCCAATCCCTTCTGACCAAAAAAGAGGGTGGGAAATTGCGCCAAGCGCTAAAGTGGCATTCTATCCGATTATAAGTGTACCCTACTATAGCACAGAAGGATTTTTTTGTCAAGAGATTTTTAAAAATTTTTTTCAACTTTTTTTCAAAAAGGTATTGCTTTTTGTTCCCAAACATGGTAGTATAAATAGGTATTTGAATTTGAACCTTGAATAAGGAGGTGGACAATTTGGCAAACGAAAAGAAGGTTAAGCTTGATTCCGCCAAGAAGAGAGTGATTACTTCCCAGACCAAGAATCTCAGAAACAGAATGTTCAAGTCTGCTTTCAAGACTCTCATCAAGAAGTATGAATCTACTGTTGCAAGCGGTGACAAGGAAGCTGCTACCGTACTTTACACCATGGTCGTTAAGAAGACTGACCAGGCTGCTGCCAAAGGTATTATTCACGCGAATAATGCAGCAAGAAAGAAGAGCCGTTTCACAACCATGCTCAACGCAATGGCATAAGGCTTTATAACTGAACAGCAACAACCCGACGGAATCATCCGTCGGGTTGTTTGCGTTATGCCCTATTCTTATTTTCAATAGGTTGCCGTCAGCGTAATATCTTCAAGATCAAGTTCCATAAAAACAAATCCGCGCCAAGCATCCATAAATGCCCTGCTCTGTGGATCATTTGACAAAGCCAAAGCACGAATCGATAAAAAGTAACCTTGCGGCAATTCTTTTTCTATCACCACCTGTGGTGACAGAATTTCAGAAAGCCACGTATAATCACCCTCTAAAAGTGACACCACATTATTTCCGTTTTTTGAAAAATAAACCGTAAGCACCGCTACTTGTTCCGGCAAAACAATATGTTCTTTCACACCTGCACAGCAAAGATCAATTGTCATAATCAATCACCTCAAGGGAGATACGGGCAGAAGCATCCGAGCCGGACTCCGCTTCCATAATACAGCCAACCGTACCGTTTTTGATCAATTCAATCGCCTCTTTGACAGAAGCTGCATCGTCACCAAAAAGCGATTCTAAGCCCCCCGTTTCTTCCGCCATGCGCAAAACAAGACTCACAGGGAAACGCAAGATCACCCTGCCTTTTTTATTCTGTGTTTCATCAGAAGCAAGTATTTTGAACACCAAAACCCGCTTTCCGTATTCATCGCTTAAGGCTTCCTTTACCGGCACCACAGCATCCTCTCCTTTAAAAAGAGCATCCATCGAAATGTCAAAAATCGCGGCAAGCTTTTGCAATCCATCGGGATCAGGATAGGAAAGATCGTTCTCCCATTTAGAAACGGCTTGTGAGGTCACATTCATTTTTTCAGCAAGCCCCTCTTGTGTGATCCCCATCTTTTTGCGATAATAGGCAATATTTTGTCCAATGCTTTTTTTCATTATTGTATTTCCTTTCAATACAGTATTCGTCACAGCGCCTTTGACAAGATCATTGTAGCGTATCTTTCCTATAAAAACCATAGACAAACAGTTGTTTTTCACTATTTTGACTCAACAGTTTGTTGTATTTTCAAAAAACTCTTTGGTATCAATCAATACCAAAGAGTCTTTTTGCGTTTTCGGTTGTTTGATTGACGAAATCCTCATACCCTACTCCGCGAAGCTCTGCCGCTTTTGCCGCGGTGTACTTCACGTAGCCCGAATGATTCATCTTGCCGCGCATCGGCACGGGCGAAAGATAGGGGCAATCGGTCTCCACCAAAATTCTGTCGGCAGGAATCGTCGGCACCACCTCGGCAAGGCGTGTGGCGTTCTTATAGGTGATCACACCCGAAAAAGAAATATACCATCCGCGCTTGATGAGCTCCTTTGCCATTTCGGCGCTGCCCGAATAGGAGTGAAGCACACCGATTACGTTGGGATGGCGTAAGATCATATCCATCGTCGCGCCGTGCGCTTCCCTGTCGTGAATGATCACAGGGAGCGAAAGCTTTTCGGCAAGTGCCATCTGTTTTTCAAAATAGAAAGCCTGCACCTCGGGCGAGGGATTGTCCTCCCAATAAAAGTCAAAGCCGATCTCACCAATGGCTTTCACCTTGGGGGATTTCGCAAGTGCTTCAATTTCACAAATTGCCGCATCACGATCGCTGTATTCGCCGCAGTTCTGCGGATGAATACCAACCGCCGCGTAATAATTTGAAAACTTCGCCGCCGTTTCGATGGTAAAGCGCGAGGTCTCACCGTTGACTGCCGCACCGAGAATGTAATCCACCTCGTTTGCGAGGAGATTCTCGATCAATTCAAAGCGACCGGTCTCGTTAAACTTATCATCATCGTAATGTGTGTGGGTATCGAAAAGCTTCATAAAAAACTTCCTTAATATTATATCTTGCTGTCTTCGAGTTTTTCAAGAAGCGTTTGGAAGTAGTCAGGTAGCTCGCTTTCAAAGAAAAGCGCTTCCCCGCTTCTCGGATGGATAAAGCCGATCGTCTTGGCGTGCAGGCACTGACCCGAAACCAGCTTGGCATTTTGCTCTTCAAACTTGCTCTTACCTCCGCCATACACCGTATCGCCAAACACAGGATGCCCCGTATGCGAAAGATGCACGCGGATCTGATGGGTGCGCCCGGTTTCGAGCCGCAAGCGCAAATGCGTGTAGCCTTGATAGCGGTTAAGTACGCGCCAATGGGTCAGGGCTTCCCTGCCGCCCATCACAACTGCCATACGCTTTCGATCGATCGGATGGCGCGCGATCGGCGCGTTGACCGTGCCCTCATCCTCGCGAAAGCCGCCCACGGCAAGCGCTTCGTATTCACGGAGAAAAGAATGCACGCGAATCTGCTCGGCAAGATGGTTGTGGGCAAAATCATTTTTGGCAACGATCAAAAGCCCCGACGTGTCTTTATCAATGCGATGTACAATGCCCGGGCGGATCACGCCGTTAATGCCCGAAAGCGAGCCCTTGCAGTGGTGAAGAAGCGCATTCACAAGCGTGCCGGTATAGTTGCCCGGTGCAGGATGCACCACCATGCCCTTTGGCTTGTTCACCACCAAAAGATCACTGTCTTCATACACGATTGAAAGCGGAATGTCCTCGGCGTCTATTGCCACGTCCACAGGCTCGGGAATGATGATCTCCACTCGGTCGCCTTCGCGCAAGGCGTAGCTTTTGGAAACCTTTTCGCCATTGACCGTGATGCTTTGATTTTCGATATATTTTTGAATAGCGGAGCGTGTTAATTCTTCACGCTCCGCCACAAATTTATCAATGCGTTTTCCGATATCCTCGGATGTCGGTATGTGTAACATGATAACTCCGATTCTTAAGTGTTTACTCGCCTTGTTCCGTATCCTCAGCTTCTGCTTCTTCGCCGTCAAGCAAAGTCAGCTCGCGCAGGTCGTCTTCATCCTCGGCGATCGCATCAAGCTCTACCAGCTCATCTTGCTCGGGCGCGTTTTTGTGTGCGCGGTATTCTTTCACAAGATCAATGATCAGGCAAAGTACCACAAGACCTGCCCCGACGCAAACAGCCACGTCTGCCACATTAAAGACCCACTTCCAAAAAGAGAAAAGATGGAAGTCGAAAAAGTCTGTGACAACATACTGTCCCGCAGCGTTCTGATTAAAAAGACGCTCGTACATATTGCCGATACCGCCGCCCATGATCATCGCCATCGAAATACCGAACAAGCGGTTAATCGTTTTGCGGTACTTCACAAGATAAACGGCAATGGCAATGATGGCAATCGTCGAAAAGATCATAAAGACCCAACGGCTGCTGGCAAAGCTGCCCATGGCAGCCCCGGGATTTTCCACATAACGGAAGCGAAACACCCCGGGAATGATATCGATCACATCTCCGCGCATGAGGACTTCGCTTCCCTTCACCAAAAACTTGGTGACAAGGTCAAGCGCGACCACAAAAGCGGCAACAACAAAATACAGTATCAGATTCATTTAAATATTCTTTTTGCAACGGCGGCAGATTCTGCCCTCGCCGTCTTCCACAATGTCGGTGGTGTACATCCAGCAACGGTCGCACTTTTCGCCGTCTGCGTTTTCCACAAGAACGGCAAGCGTCTTGTCTTCGTTCACAAACGCGCCTTCAGCCGCTTCAGCATCGCTGATGGCAACCTGCGATACGATGCAGATGGTAGCAAGCTCGTCGGCAAATTCATCAAGAAGCGCCTTGTTGTCACCGCTTGCAAAGATGGTGATCTTCGCGTCAAGCGACTTACCGATCTTCTTTTCGGCACGGGCAATTTCAAGCGCCTTCATGATATCGTCACGCAGAACGAACAGCTTGTTGAACTTGTCTTCATCGGCAAATGCCACGTCCTGTACGGTGGGCATATCGTTGAGAAGCACGTGTTCCTTGTTTTCGGATGCACTGTGAGGCATGATCTTCCAGATCTCATTAGAAGTGTACGCAAGGATCGGCGCGATGATTCGTGCAAGAGAGGAAAGGATGGTGTAAAGCGCGGTCTGTGCGCTTCTTCTTGCGAAGGAATCCTTCTTTTCCACGTAAACGCGGTCCTTGGTGATGTCGATATACAGCTTCGACATATCGGTGGTGCAGAAGTTGACAACAGCCTGTGTTACCAGGTGGAAGTCGTAGTTTGCATACGCCTTTTCAGCCTCAGCCACAAGACGGTTGAGACGGGAGAGCGCCCACTTGTCAAGCGCGAGCATATCTTCATAAGCCACCATATCGGTATCGGGATTGAAGTCAGTACCGTTGTCACCGATGTTAGCAAGGATAATTCTTGCGGTGTTACGGATCTTGCGGTAGGCTTCGGAAAGCTGTACAAAAATCGCATCCGAAACACGAACATCCACGCGGTAGTCACTCGAAGCCACCCACAGACGAACAAGGTCTGCGCCGTACTTCTTGATCATGTCTTCGGGATAAATGCTGTTGCCAAGCGACTTGTGCATGGCCTTGCCTTCGCCGTCAACCACCCAGCCGTGTGTCAGAACAGCCTTGTACGGTGCACCTTCGCCCTTAGCACCCACAGCGGTGAGGAGCGAGGACTGGAACCAACCTCTGTACTGGTCGCCGCCTTCAAGATAAAGGTCAGCAGGCCATCTCTGACCGTTTTCGTCCTTCAGCACCACAAAGTGTGTGGAGCCCGAGTCGAACCAGCCGTCAAGCGTGTCGGTTTCCTTAAAGAAGTGTGTGCCGCCGCAGTGCGGGCAAACAAAGCCTTCGGGAGCAAATGCGGTCACGTCTTTGAGATACCAAGCATTGCTTCCCTCTTTGGCGAAGATATCCGAAATACGGGAAATGGTCTCCTCGGTGCAGATCGGCTTCTTGCAGTCTTCGCAGTAGAAGACAGGGATCGGCAGACCCCAATGGCGCTGACGGGAAATACACCAGTCGGCTCTTTCCTTTACCATCTGGGTGATGCGCTCACCGCCCCAAGCGGGCATCCATGTTACTTCTTCGCAAGCCTTCACAGCAGCATCCTTGAACGCATCCACCGAGCAGAACCACTGAGGGGTAGCGCGGAAGATGATCGGCTGCTTGCAGCGCCAGCAGTGCGGATAGGAGTGGGTGAATTCTTCAGACGCAAAGAGTGCGCCGGTTTCTTTCATATCGGCAAGAATTGCCTTATTGGATTCTTCGTAGTAAAGACCTGCAAACTTGCCGGCATCGGCAGTCTGATAGCCCTTGTCGTCAACCGGAACGATGATATCCATGTTGTAACGGCGGCAGGTCTGGTAGTCGTCGGCACCAAAGCCGGGCGCGGTATGCACGCAGCCTGTACCCGAATCCATGGTAACGTACTCAGCATTCACGATCAGGCTTTCTCTGTCGAGGAAAGGATGCTGTGCCGTCATGTATTCAAAGAACGAGCCGGGCATGGTGTTTTCTACGGTGTAATTTTCAATGCCGCCTGCCTTCATGGTCTTTTCGATCAACGCTTCGGCAATGATATAGC
>JAFQNZ010000014.1 GCA_017395715.1 Clostridia bacterium
ACGTTGTCAAAGAGGTAGAACTCAAATTCGGGCAGGATGAGCATGGTATCGGCAATGCCGGTTGCTCTCATGTATTCTTCGGCAGCAACCACGATGTTTCTCGGGTACTGTGCGAGAGGACGGTTTTCGGGGGTATCGATGATCATGGCGTTGCCGCTCATGGTCAGCGTCTTGATCTCGCAGAAGGGGTCGATCATAGCGGTGTCGGGATCGGGAATGAACACCATATCGCTCTTTTCGACAACGGCGTAGCCGTAGTTGGAGGCATCAAAGCCGATGCCGCTCTTCACGGTTTCTTCGGAAAAACAGCCTGCGGGAATGGTGACGTGACGGAACTGACCGTTGATGTCAACCATCTTGAAGTCAACCATTTTGATGTCTTCATCTTTGATCCACTGCATGATCTCCTGAATGCTTCTTTTCATAGAAATATCTCCGTTTCTTTCAATAAATTCCTTGATTTCGCCTTAAAACTTGTTTTTATTGTAGCACGAAGTTTTTCTCTTGTCAATGTACCAAACAAAAAAGGTAGTATTTTTTTGAGTTTTTTCCATGCCAAAATATGGCGAAGGTCAAAAGACCAATACCCGAAGCGGGACAAGAAAGGAGATTTCATGGCAATCAAAAAAATCACGGATGAAGAGATCCGAGATGCGCAAATTCAAGGGAATTTGCCAAACCGACCCACTCAAAAAAGCCTCTACCCCGACAACACCCTGACAGCGGAAGAGGTCAAAGCGGCGTTTGATAAGCTGCCAAAGCTTGTTGCCGCACGCTACAACGAACTCGTCAGTGCCATCATTGGCACAACCAACGGCACACTCAACGCAGACAACCTTGCGAGCATGATGCAGACAGGCATTCGCGAGGGACACACACTCAATGATCTTTTCAAAGAGATCGCAAACGGCACCCTTTCATTTCTTCCCCCCATTTCCGAGGACGATAACAACAAGGTTTTGACAGTCGAAAACGGAAAATGGATCTTAAAACACTTTGCCGCCAAAGAAGCACTTCCCTACTTCTTTATCGGAAACAGCGGCACCATCGACGACGATGCAGTCTTTCAAAAAATCCTAAACGAGAAGCTTCATCTGCTTTTCGTCACAGACGAGGAAACTGTGGTTTCCATGACACCCTCTGCACTGGAAGATGACGGCAACATTTTGCTTTTGAGCGGAATGCTTCTTGACGAAGAAAACGGAAAACTGTATCAGATCCGTATCTTGCCTGATCGAAGCTGGCATCTTAACGAATGCCCTGTTTCCGCAAACCCAAGCGGCATCGGGCAAGACGGCAAATCCGCATACGAGATCGCGCTTGAACATGGATTTGAAGGCAGCGAAGAAGAATGGCTTGCCTCTCTCAAAGCCAAAAGTGAGATTTTGGACAAAGTGACAGACGCGGATAACGGCAAATTTCTTGGTGTAGAGAATGGGAAAGCCAAGTGGATCAGTCTCGATATCGCAACGAACGGCGTGAGCGTGGTAGGTGCAGTGCTGGAGAAAGTGTCAGACGATACACCCAGTCTCATTTTCTTCACCATCGATGGCACAACTTATCAAGCAGAAAGCGGCATGAGCTGGGGCGAGTGGGTTGAAAGCAGCTATAACACAGGCGCTTACTTCATTTCGGGCACCGCCGTTATGGTTGCGGATAACACACCGCTGCTTCTGCACGGTGCAATCGTTGGTATTGCCAATAAGATCCAAGCAAATGCGGCATACACGAGTCAAGGGGCAAGCATTGATCCCGGTACACCCGACACCATCACCTTCTCCATTGACGGCACAAGCCACGAAGCTTACAGCGGCATGAGTTGGGGCGAGTGGGTTGAAAGTAGCTATAACACAGGCACTTACTTCATTTCGGGCACTGCTGTTATGGTTGATGAAAATACTCCCTTGCTCTTGAATAGCGCGATCGTTGGCATTGCCAATAAGATCCAAGCGAACGCGGCATACACGAGTCAAGGCGCAAGCGTTGAGCCCGGCACACCCGACACCATCACCTTCACCATTGACGGAACAAGCTACGAGGCTTACAGCGGTATGACGTGGGGTGAGTGGATCGAAAGCGGCTATAACACAGGCACTTACTTCATTTCGGGTACTGCCGTTATGGTTGACGAGAACACACCGCTGCTTCTGAATGGCACAATCGTTGGTATTGCCAATAAGATCCAAGCAAATGCGGCATACACGAGCCAAGGCGCAAATGTTGATCCCGGTACACCCGACGCCATCACCTTCTCCATTGACGGCACAAGCTACGAAGCTTACAGCGGTATGACGTGGGGTGAGTGGATCGAGAGAAGCTATAACACGATCGGGCTGTATATATCGGGCACTGCTGTCATGGTTGCGGATAATACACCTTTGCTTCTGAACGGTGTAATCGTCAATATCGAAAATACGATTCAAGCGAATGCGGCATACACACGCCAAGACGCCATCACATTCCACATCGACGGCGTAACCTACAGGGCTATCTATGGAATGACATGGTATGAATGGGTCAACAGTCATTACAATACTGAGGGCTTCTGGATTGACCAGCATACTTCCTGTGTTCGCCCGAATGGAGATGATACTTCCATCTGCGTTCACACGTCACAGGAAGGCATCGAAATTCATACTGATGATGAGATTACAGCTTCCGGAAGCTACACAGTAAGCACTTGTTAAAGGAGGAACGATATGGGAATCAGATACAGACTCAAATTCAATATGTCCGATGGCTCACAGATCGATGCAGGCGAATTCGAAGTGCCAACAGGAAGCGGTGACGGCTCGTATACGCTGACAGAAGCGGATATCAGCATGATCGTACAGCGTGTTCTTGCCGAACTCAACGTATATTCGGGAAACTACGAGGTAACTCCATCCACCCAAAAACAGCAGCTACCAACAGCGCAGGCAATTATGGAGCAAGACCTACTTGTAAAAGAAATACCTTATAGTGAGGTATCAAATAATGAAGGCGGCAAGACCGTCAATATAGGATAAAGAAAGAGGTAAAATTATGGCAAAAATTTCAAAAGTTATTTACGCAGGCGAAACACTCATTGACCTTACGTCCGACACAGTAAAAGAAGATAAACTGCTTAAAGGTTATACCGCGCATGGCGCGGATGGCGAACTGATTGAAGGTACTTGTGAATACGATGCAAATACGCAGGACGCAACAGCAGTTGCTTCGGAAATTCTCGCTAACAAGACCGCCTATAATAAAGGCTCAAAGGTCACAGGCACGATGAAAAACAACGGTGCTGTCGTCGGAACGATTTCTGCTAAAGCAGGACAGTACACCGTACCGCAGGGCTATCACGACGGTTCTGGCAAGGTCAGCATTTCTTCCACCGAGCAGGCGAAGCTGATTCCTGCTAACATCCGTGACGGTGTCACGATTCTCGGTGTGTCAGGTACGATGTCGGGAACAGAGGGTGCAATACCGCAGTCAAAAACCGTTATACCGTCCGCAACGCAACAGACTGTTCTTCCTGATGCTGGTTACAACTATCTGTCGCAAGTTGTTGTCAACCCTATCCCCTATGTGGAAACCGACAATTCCGCAGGCGGCAAGACGGTAACGATCGGCGCGGCAAGCGCAACGATTACCTTCACCATTAGGGACACAAGCTATCAAGCCTATCAAGGAATGACTTGGGGCGAATGGGCAGAGAGTGCTTATAATACGGGTGGTTATGTTATTGGGGAGTATGATGAATCAATTGGTGCATATGTGATTCAACCTTCATATGATTCCTCATTAGCAGTTAGTGGTACTACTCATGAGTGGGCTGCACACACAGAAGCTATCGTGGCAGGAAAAGAATATGAAGTCATTTCTTGGTAAATGAGGTGATGTGAATGGCAGTCAATAAAGTCATTTATAACACAACAAACGGAGCGGTAACGCTTATCGACCTAACAGATTCCACCGTAACACCCGAAACACTTGCGGAGGGTGCAATCGCGTACAATGCCAAAGGCGAACGCATTGTAGGCACGGCAACCTTTGGTGGTTCCGGTCTTAGTACATTTACCATTGACGGTACAAGCTATCAATTTGAAGAAGGTATGACTTGGCACGCTTGGGGTGCTACCGATTATAACACGACAGGC
>JAFQNZ010000109.1 GCA_017395715.1 Clostridia bacterium
GGCAAGCGCATGACCGCCCTCCGCTCCCGGATAAAAACACTGTATGATCGCGTTGCATTTTTCTTTTTCAAGCCCAAGCGCCATACAGCTACCGCTCACGTTCACAAGAACCGTCGGCTTATGCATCGAAAGGATCGTGTCGATCAGCTTTCTTTGCGATGCGGGATATTCAATACCGCGTTTGTCACCGCTTTCAAAAGCATTGTAGGCATCCCCCTCTTCGCCTTCAAGAGAGGGATTCAGACCCATGCACAAGATCACAATATCCGCCTGTCTTGCCGCAATGATCGCCTCGTTGAGATAATTTGTATCTTTGTATGCATGGCATCCGCGCGCATAGATCACGCGATGCTCGCCCCCATCCTGAATGCCGCGAAGCAGCGTGGTATAGCGCGAGGGAATGCCGTTGTAGTTGCCAAGCAGAATGCTCTTTTCATCGGCGTTCGGGCCGATCACGGCAATCGTCTTTTTGCCCTTGATCGGCAAAATGCCGTCGTTTGTCAGAAGCACCATGCTCTTTTGCGCCATTTTGCGGTTGAGTGCTCTGTGCGCTTCGCACTCCACCACGTCGTAAGGAATCTTGTCATATTCGCAATCGTCGTCAAACATACCCAGACGAAAACGCGCTTCAAACAGCTTTTCCACCGCCGCCGTGATCGTTTCTTCCGAAACAAGATCGCGCTCATACGCCTCGTAAAGCCATAAAAACGCATTGCCGCAGTTGAGCTGACAACCGCTGTTCACCGCAAGCGCGGCGCTTTCCGCCGCATCAGTTGTCACCTTGTGATTTTGGTGCATGTCCGCAACCGCGCCGCAGTCGGAGACCACGTAGCCCCTGAAGCCAAACTCGCCGTACAGGATCTCTTTCAAAAGCTTTTCGCTTCCGCAGCAAGGCTCACCTGCATAACGGTTGTAAGCGCCCATCACCGCCGAGGGGTCGGCGTGGTCGATGCAGTATTTGAACGCCCACAGATAAGTCTCGTAAAGATCCTTTTCGCTCACCGTCACGTCAAAGCTGTGACGAAGCTTTTCGGGACCGCTGTGCACCGCATAATGCTTGATCGTCGCATCGAGCTTTCGGTATTTGCCGTCACCCTGCAAACCGCGGATGAATGCCGTACCCATGCGTCCGGTCAGATACGGGTCCTCGCCGTAGGTCTCATGCCCTCTGCCCCAACGGGGGTCGCGGAAAATATTGATGTTCGGCGACCAGAAGGTCAAGCCCTGATAGATAGCGGTGTAGCCAAAGGTTTTGTATTGGTTGTATTTCGCTCGCGCTTCATCCGAAATTGCCGTTGCCACGCGCTCCATGAGATCGGTATCAAAGCTTGCCGCCATGCCGATCGCCTGCGGAAACACCGTCGCCGCACCCGCTCTTGCCACACCGTGCAGGCATTCGTTCCACCAGTTGTAGGCAGGAATGCCAAGACGCTCAATGGCAGGTGCATCATACCGCATCTGCGAGATCTTCTCCTCCAGCGTCATCTTTGAAACAAGCTCCCTTGCACGTTCAAGATATGTCATATTGCAGTCTCCCATCATCTTATGTTTGTTTTTTAGAGATTCTTAACAAGCGCCTATCATTCCACCACTGTCACATTTCCGTTTTCATCGATCACTTCAATTAAGATTGTATCTGCATATTCATCTTCTTCGTAATGCTTTAATTCTTTCAGTGTATCAATCAACATCTTTTTGGTGTTGGAAAACTCTTTTTCTATCACCTCAAGACCGATGATTCGAATATGAATGAAATAACACCCAACCATATCCGTCATGCAATCCCAAAAAGCATCCCAATTGTAACCGTAATAGTATGGAAAATCAAGTTCATTTTTAATGATATCATGCACTTCTCGGTAATACTTTACATTTCTAAAATCAAGCACATACACTTCTTTGTGTTCGTACATATTGTCTCCCTATCTGATAATTTCGTAATATGTTTTGTAGTGGTCATAGGTAACGAAAATGAGTCCGTCACTGGAAACCAAAATTCTATCATTGCCACGAAAACCACCCTCATAATTGATATCCACTTCGTACCATTTTCGACCGGGTGCAGACGGTAATTTTCCATCTTTATTCCCATAATCATCGCCACCCAACAAATTCCCCGGTGCTACCGCGTCAAGATTTCCTTCTATAGGAATCCAACCCATTTTTCGCGCTTGCTTTTTCTTAATATAGTAATTAGGCAATGTATTCTCGTACATCAAATAGACATCTGCACCAAAAATTCCATCTTCCGTGGCAGTACCCACTTGTTTGGTGCGCATGGGCACGATTCGACATTTTCCGTTTATATGCAACGGAATGTATAAGCTTTCGTCAGTATCATACGGAAGAACCGTCCCATGTCTCTCTTCGCACTCTTCACACGTTGTCGGTGTCAGTTGTGACATCCAGTTTTTCCATTTAGCACTGTTACCTTCAATTTTCTTATCTTGCAAAATTGTCATACTCTTTCTCCTTTCATTATACTGTTTTTTATGCAGTTGTCAATGATAAAACAAGACTTCATACACACATACCCAACCACCTCCGATGACATTATCTCACAGCGAAAACTGAAAATACTACCACCTTTTACTCAAAAGAAAAAAGCAATACCACCCGCTCAAGATGGTATTGCCTTTTCTTTACGCCGCCTGATTCAGCATATTTTCAATAAAGATCCCGTACCCTCTCGTCGGGTCGTTCACCATCACGTGTGATCAATAAAGGAAAACCGTTTTTAATGAAATATTCAAAAACAATGATACAAAACAGACACAAGCATGTGCCATATTGTCCATTTACAATTGGTCTAATTTGTGATACAATAAAGCAAATGAAAACCACATGGAGACGATTATGAAACGAATACTTTGGAATATTACGTTTGCCTCAATATTCACCTTGGTCGCATATATTGCTCTATACGCTATTTGGGGAGCAATATTGAGCGGACTTGAAAATCCCACATTAAGACTACTTATCATTGCGCTGATGACAACGGTTGCATTCGGATTTTTCTTGCTATATACATCAAAAATCAGAAAAAGCAACGGTGAAGATGAGATTGTTTCCGATTACCAAGACAGGGAGTACGTTTCTTTTGCGGATGATTTCAAGTTGGTTTTGAAGCGTGAATCCAAAATGCTTATCTGCATTGCTTCGATTGTTTTGATATGCTTTGTACTGAACACGTTCGATAGTTTAGTATTTGAAAAGAAAACGATTTCTTTTCCGACCTTCTTCTTCGCCCCGATGTGCTTGTTTGAAGCAATGATCAATATTCCTTTTGTGGGCTACCTATTAAGCGCTATTCTCGATTGTCTGACATATATAGCTTTTCTTTTGTTTTATCGCAAGAAGAAGTACAATTATTGGATGAAAAATAAGGTGTAAAAAATATGGAACTCAAAAACAAATTAAAAGAATTACGAGTGGCTCACAGTATGACACAAGAGGCTGTTGCGGAACACCTTGATGTTTCCTCGCAAACCGTCTCAAAGTGGGAGCGCGGGCTTTTATCTCCCGATATTGCTCTTTTGCCCAAAATTGCCTTGCTTTTCAAATGCTCTATCGATTCCTTATTTGATATGGAATTGGTCTGGAGCATTGAGCATAGACGAGAATTCGAGACGAAAATTCACGAGCTTCATGCCAAAAAGGATTGGGAAGGTGTATATCAAGCTTGGATTCGTGAAATAGAGCTGAATCCCGATAATTATACCAACTATCCCGATATCATGCTTCATGTTTACCGAAAAAAGCTGTATGATAAAGATCGTGTCGAAAAAATGATCTCACTGGCAGAACACGCCGAAAAGTGTTGTACAGATGATGATATACGCAATGAGATCTACCGAATCATGCTTCAACTTTGCTCCGATTCGAAAGATCCTGATATTCGAAAAAAAGGAAAGTATTATTACAAAAAACTGCCGTCATTGCACCATAGCCGTGAGGTATATGCAAAGTTTGTAATGGACGGTGAAGAATACAGAGCACAAGTTTTGAAGAATATCATTTACACGGTCGATCTTGCAGAGAGTTCGGTAAGGCAACTGATCTTGCCGGATATGCCACCACAGGAAAAACTCTTTTACTATCAAAAGGCGGCAGCGTTACTCGAAACCGTATTAGACGGTAAGTATGCAGGCTTTTATGATCCGCCGCTTCTTTCTGACTATGCCGAAATCGCAAAGATATATGTTCAACTTGGTCAAACGGA
>JAFQNZ010000110.1 GCA_017395715.1 Clostridia bacterium
GTTTTGTGGCTCTTACTTTGATCGATGTTAACAGTTAGGACACAAAACAGAAACAAAGCGTTCAAAAAAACATGGTAAAATA
This sequence comes from Clostridia bacterium, assembly GCA_017395715.1. Taxonomy (GTDB): domain Bacteria; phylum Bacillota; class Clostridia; order Oscillospirales; family CAG-272; genus RGIG1993. The sequence continues at coordinate 83 of JAFQNZ010000110.1, forward strand.
AACTGATTTCGAGTGAACGAAAAACAAGCAAGCATCACGGTCGCATGGGGCGTTGTGTGCGGCTCTTCCATGCTTGCTCATACATAAGGCTTGGTGAAGACGAGCTTATTTTTCTATGCGTATCCAAGGGGATTTTATGCTCTTTTCTATGCGCATCATACAATTTGATATGAAAAGGCGGTGATAACGGTGGCAACACCTGAAACCAAACGAAAAAAGAAAACAAGCAAAAAAGCGCCTCTTTCCAAAGTGAAGGTGGCAATGCTCGGCGGTCTTGGCGAGATCGGCAAAAATCTTGCCGTGATCGAGTATGAAGATGATATTATTGTGGTGGACTGCGGTCTCGGTTTTCCCGATGACGATATGTTCGGTATTGACCTTGTGATTCCCGATACCATGTATTTAGAAGAAAACGCCGACCGCGTGAGAGGTGTGTTTTTAACACACGGACATGAAGACCACATCGGCGCAATCCCGTATCTTCTCAAAAATGTCGATCTTCCGATCTACGGAACACCTTTGACGATCGGTATCATTGAAAACAAGCTGATGGAGCATCATCTTGAATTTTCGCCCCGTCTTTATGCGGTAAATGCCGGCGACGTGATTGAAGCGGGTGCGCTTTCGGTGGAATTCATCCATGTGAATCACTCAATTGCCGACTCTTGTGCTTTAGCCATCAAAACGCCGCACGGATACATTGTGCATTCGGGCGACTTTAAGCTTGACTTAACACCGATTGAGGGCGAGGTTATGGATATCGGTAGGCTCAGCGAGATCGGCAAAGAGGGCGTTTTGCTCTTGATGTGCGAATCGACCAACGCCGAGCGTCCGGGCTATACCGAATCCGAAAAAAAGGTAGGCAAGTCGTTTGACAGTATTTTCTTGCGCTACCGCAAAAAGAGGATCGTAATCGCCACATTTTCCTCCAACGTACACAGAGTTCAGCAGATCATCGATAACAGCGTTGCCTTCGGCAGAAAAGTGGCTCTCACGGGACGCAGTATGCTGAACATCATCACGGTGGCAAACCGACTCGGTTACATGAAAATTCCCGAAGGCACGTTGATCGATATTTCGGAGATCAAGTCACTCCGTCCGCAAGAAGTTACCGTTATCACCACCGGTAGTCAGGGCGAGCCGATGTCTGCGCTTTACCGCATGGCGTACAACGAGCACGCCAATCTTTCGCTCGGTAACGACGACCTGGTGCTGCTTTCCTCAAATGCCATCCCCGGCAACGAAAAGCTTGTGGATAATATCATCAACGAAATGATGCGCCGCGGCGTGGAGGTCTTCCGCGACCCTGCGCTGGGTGTTCACGTTTCGGGTCACGCCTGCGCGCAGGAGCTGATGCTGATGCACTCTTTGACCAAGCCGAAGTTCTTCATGCCGATTCACGGCGAATACAAGCATCTTGCCGCGCACCGCGAGCTTGCCCGTTCCATGGGTATGTCGCCCAATA
>JAFQNZ010000111.1 GCA_017395715.1 Clostridia bacterium
CGGTCTTTTGAAAGCGGTAGAAAAATTTGACTATCGTAAGAACTTCAAATTTTCTACTTACGCAACGTGGTGGATCCGTCAGGCGATTACCCGTGCCATTGCCGATCAGGCGAGAACGATCCGTATTCCTGTTCACATGGTAGAAACCATTCACAAGGTGTCTCGCGTGTCGAGAAAACTGCTCCAAGAGCTTGGCCACGAGCCCAGTGTGGATGAAATTGCGGGCGAAATGGGCATTTCTTCCGAAAAAGTAAGAGAATATATGAAGATCGCGCTTGATCCGGTTTCGCTCGAAATGCCGATCGGCGAAGAAGAAGATTCGCATCTTGGTGACTTCATTCAGGATGAAGACTCTCCGTCTCCTTCCGAATCGGTTTCGCAGACCATGCTCAGAGAACAGCTGTTTGAAGTGTTGAAGACATTGACGCCCAGAGAAGAGCAGGTCTTGAAGCTTCGCTTCGGTTTGAAGGATGGCCGTATGCGCACACTTGAGGACGTTGGTAAGATCTTTAATATTACAAGAGAAAGAATTCGCCAGATCGAAGCCAAGGCGCTTCGCAAGCTTCGCCATCCCAGCCGTTCCAAACGCCTGAAGGACTATCTGGATTCGTGATTTTATTGCTTGTAAAAATCGTTGAAAACACCAAGTATGTTTGATTTATTTTGTGCTACTTTCCGAAAAAAATGTGATAATTAACAAAATGATGTTTCGTTTTTGTGCATTTTGTGAAACAAAAACTGCCATCTTTTGAATGGGAAGCGGTGCGAAAAAAATAAACGAGGAAAATATTCCTTGACAGTTGGCTCAAAATAAGATAGAATATATATGTTATATGGGTATCGGTGTGTCATAATGCCGATAGACCACAATGTACTTTTCTTTTAAGGAGGAAATCAGCATGAAACATAAGCTGTCAGTCTTGCCGGTATTGTTTACTTTGCTGGCACTTGTGTTTGTATTAACGGCTTGCGGTAGCGAGGGCAATGTCCAATCCGAAGGCGTAATCAAACCGAGAACCATCACATTCTATTCCATTACAGACGAGGCTACCACAGACGAAGCCGTCCAGAGAGTTGAGGATGAGTTGAACAAAATTACCGAATCTCTCTACAAGGTTCATGTTGTTCTTAAATTATACCCCGAAGACGAATATGAAGAAGTGCTCAAAAAGGCTATCATCGCCAATGAAGACGGCGTTGTATTTGAGGATACCGACGTATTACCCGATGATTCGGTGACATCCGGTGTTGGTGAAACCGATACGGATGATGAGGTCGTATATGCCGATGCTGTGGAAAATCAGCTCGATGTTTTTCTCATTCCCGACGGAAGCGCTAACTTTGATAAATATGCGCTGAAGTATCTGCAGAGCATTGAGTACGGCGAAGGCGGCGTTCTTGCTGATCTTTCTTCGTATGTCGCAGAAGGCGGTGCAGGCTACGTACTCAATCAGTACATTCCCAAGAAGACCCTCGATTTCTGCCGCGGCGACTCCGCTGACGCTACGTCTCCTCTTTACGGTCTGCCCAGCAACAGCTATTACGGCGATGCAGAGTATATGTTGATCAACAAAAAGTTGTTCGATGAATACAATTACGATCCTTCGATCATCACCGATATGTTCTCTGTACAGAGCTTCCTTGCTGACCTTGCTGCCGACTGCGGTCCCGGTAAAAAACTTTCCAATACCGTTCCGCTTTATAACACGCCTGAAATGGGTGTTGTAAGCTTGACCGGCAGAAACAGCGTGGTGGCGCAGTATGTATCTCCTTCCGCACACGTTTCCAACGGTTCGTTCACACCCATGAACATTCTTGCTATCCCGAATGTACAGAAGACTTTGGCATTTGTGAATAGTGTTCATGCGGCAAGTGGTATCATGCCCCGTGTAACCAAAAATGTTGATTTCAACGCACAGTTCGGCGCAGCGTTTGTTCGCGGTAACGACAGTGTATATGATGTTTACGGTGATGATTATCACATCATTCTGACCGGCATCCCCTACGCTAAGGGCGAAGATGTTTACAAGGGTGTTTATGCTGTTAGTAAGTACGCGGAAATGAATGGTTACGCTGACCGTTGCGTTGAGGTTTTGACTTGTCTCAACACCAATGCTGAATTCCGCAACCTTCTTGCTTACGGTATTGAAAACATCAACTATATCACCGACGAAGAAACCGGTTATCTTTCTTTTGTCGATGCTTCCAAATATTCCGAAGAAACCGATGACGATGAAAAAGGTCCTGAAGTCGATATGACCTACAAAATGGATCTTGAAAGAACCGGTAATATGTTCCTTCTGAAGCAGAATGATCAGATGACCGAAGAAGAACTTCTTCTTTCTGCAAACAATTGGAAGTATGCGATTGCTACCAACAACCATGCCATCGTTTCTCCTTACGCCAAGTTTAAGTTCACAGCCTATACGCAGGGAACACCTTCCACTGCTGAAACGGTTAAGGAACTTGAAGTGCTGTATGATGAAATTTGGACCTGGGTTGCAGAGTATGAAACCTACAGCGATCCTACTACAGGTGAAAAGATGAACACCTTTAGCGAGTATGTCTTGGTACTTCAAAAAGAGCTTGAAAAGAATATCTACGTTAAAGCAGCATCGGATCAGCTGACGCCCACATCCATCAGCGGTCAGTACACGAACTGGTATGCCGGTATGTACGGCGGAATGCCTACTGAATAAAAAACAAGAATGCCTCCTGTTGGGGGCGTTCTTTTTTTGTCTGCGGACGGTGTTTGTTAGCACCGTTCTATATAATAATGAAGAGAACTGCAAGATTGGCGTGAAAGAACAGGATGTTGTCCGGTGTTTGTTTTGTGTATTTTCACAATTATGAGTAAAAAGTTCGTGGTTGCACACGTGGAATTGTGCAAAAGGTAGAAAATTCCGCAAGAGCAAAACAGCTCTTGACAATAAGAAGATATGTAGTGTATAATATAGGAGTCGTAATGCGGTAGTTTGCCTTCAGCCGGCAAATGATGCGTGACAAACAAAAAAAGAATTACTATCAACAGGTTAGGAGGTGCAAAATTGCCAACATTTAATCAGCTTGTTAAGTACGGTAGACAGGATAAGACCTACAAGTCGAAGTCTCCTGCATTGCAGAAGGGCTTCAACTCGCTTACCAAAACTGTGACAGAACAGTCTTCTCCTCAGAGACGCGGTGTCTGCACAAAGGTATCCACCACAAGCCCTAAGAAGCCTAACTCGGCTCTTCGTAAGATCGCGAGAGTTAAGCTGACCAACGGCTTTGAAGCAACGGTTTATATCCCCGGTATCGGCCACAACCTTCAGGAGCACTCTGTTGTTCTCATCAGAGGCGGAAGAGTACGTGACCTTCCAGGTGTGCGTTACCACATCATCCGCGGTAAGCTCGACGCTCAGGGCGTAGCCAACCGTAAGCAGAGCCGTTCTAAGTACGGTGCCAAGAGACCTAAGTAAGGCTTAGGCGTGAGGTAAACAAAGGTAATCTTTTAAAGCACATAACCTGTTGATTTGATTTTTGTTTCAAGTCCTCTTTGGTTTGTGCATTTACGGAAGAAATCTTTCGAGTACCAATGATTTCATTATAATTTATGAAGGAGGGAAGTACAGTGCCGAGAAGAGGAAATATATCCAAGAGAGAAGTCCTGCCGGATCCTGTGTACAATTCTAAGCTTGTTTCCAAGCTTATCAACAATATGATGTATGACGGCAAGAAGGGTATTTCGCAGAAGATCGTCTACGACGCATTCAAGATCGTAGAAGAAAAGACCGGAAAGAATGCCCTGGAGGCTTTTACCGCTGCTCTTGAAAATGTTATGCCCGTACTCGAGGTTAAGGGTCGCAGACTTGGTGGCGCAACCTACCAGGTTCCTATGGAAGTAAGACCCGAAAGACGTCAGACACTTGGTCTGCGTTGGATCAGAAACTACTCGAGAACTCGTAGCGAAAAGACCATGGCTGAACGTCTTGCTGGCGAGATCATGGATGCATGCAACAGCATGGGCGGCGCCTTCAAGAAGAAGGAAGAAACTCACAGAATGGCAGAAGCC
>JAFQNZ010000112.1 GCA_017395715.1 Clostridia bacterium
CGTCGGTACGAAAATCCGAAAGTCTGCCGCTTTGGTCATAGCGGTAGTGTTGCACAAGGATCTTTGCCAAGGTTTCGGTCTCATACAGCTCGCGTTTGACGGGATTGCCGTCTTTGTTGTACGAGGTTTTCACCAAGCAGTCGATGGACGCATAAACATCCCAACCCTCTCGCTCGGTTTTGTTATAGGGATTATAAAAGCAAACGATCAAGATCACCGTAGCGAGTATCGCAGTCAAACCGCACGCAATACCGATCCAGTATCTTTTTTTCATATATGGTCTCCTTTCTTACGGGTAGCGTTTATCGTCTTCGGTGAGCAGCTTTCCGTTTTCATCATAGGTGCAAAAGATCACCCTGGAAAGCTTGCCGCTTGACTCAATATAGCGTTTCTCGGTTTTGCTCAGCTTGCCGTTTTCGTGGTAGTTGGCAATGATCTTCGTGGTGCTTGCTCCTTTTTCTCTGCACTCTTCCGAAACCTCGCTCATCATCTTGCCGTTTTCATAATACAGCCTCTCCAGGAAGAGTTCGCGCCAGCCCACTTGCGTGTACTGTTCCGCGGTTTCTTTGATCTTTTTGCCGTCGGGCTTCAGCTCGGTCACAGCCTTGGTGTGCAGCTGTCCGTCAACCAAAACGCCGTCGGTCTTTTGACCGATATAATAGGAAAGCGCGGTAGTTTTCACAACCTTTTTATCGCCGTCGTATTCGTTTTCTACGGTTTTGGCAAGCGTTCCGTTGGTATGGTACTCATAGTCGGTATAGCTGGCAAGCTTACCCTCGGCGGTATAGCGCGCAACCGCCTTGTCTTTTATCACCTTGCCTGAGGGAATGCACACAATTTGTGTCAGCTGTATTTTGTTACCCTTTTCGTCATACTCGTACTCTGTAATTCTATTGTCTGTCAGCTTGCCGAGCGTGGGATAGATTCCCTCTGTTTCTTTGATCAAGCGTCCTTTGGCATCATATTCATACGCACGGTCGCTGGTGATCTTCAGCTCAAGCTTGGTATTCGCGGTCAGCAGAGTTTCACGGGTCAGGTTGCCGTTTTCATCGTAAGTGTACTCATACCGCGCCGCCACCGTCTCGGTACCGACCGCAATCACTTTTACCTCGCACTTGACGGGATTTCCCTTTTTGTCATAGGAGATCACCGTCTTGCCAAACGTCTGCCCTGCCACTTGGGTTTCGATCAGCGTGCAAAGCTTCTTTTCGTTGTAGGTATAGTTCATTTTGTATTCGGGCGTTGTCACAGAAGCAGGCATGCCGCTATCCCCAAAGGTCAGCGTCAGCATTTCTGTCAGCGAGCCCGCTTCCGTAATCAGAATCGAGCTTTTGTCATTGCTGTAACGGTGCGTCAGAACAGCGGCCAGGTCAGCTGATTTTTCTCTGGTCACGCTACCCGTTTTGTCATAGACAAAACTCACGTCGATTGCCGACGATTTCCACTCTTCCGAGGACAATCTGCCTTTTTCATCCCATGAAAACGAAAGCTCGTAATCGTTGTCAAACAAGGGCTTGGCTTCGGTTTTCATGCTTTCCTTGTCAAAAGAGAGCTCAAATCGCGCATCTCTGTGGGTGAGCGAGGAGGCCGCCTTGGCATCAAGACGGAGATCAACGAGATTTCCGCTGATATCATATTCATAGCGCATCTCAAAGCCTTTCTCGAAGGTCTCTGCAGAATACAGCTCACGGCGCACGGGATTGTTTTTGGGGTTAAATTCAGTCTTCACAAAGCAGTTAAGAGCGGCGTAAATATCCCACTCCTCGCGCACGACCGTGTTAAAGGGGCTCTCTTGTTTGATATCAGACTCGGTGTCTTGCGGTTTCTGCCCCGTAGATTCCGAGCCGCAAGCGGCAAGTATTGCCGTAACCAATACAGCAAGCAGAATGACGGCAAAGTTTTTCCATAGTCTTTTTTTCATAACAGACTCCTTTCTCAAAAGAAATGCCGTAAAATCAAAATTGTCTATTTGTTCTTTTATTATAACATAGAATCTCAAAAGTGTCAATAAACTAACCGTTTACTGGTATTCTCGTTTGGGTAGAGCTTTTCTGATATACAAAAAGAGCGCATCATGCGATGCGCTCTTTTGTATTCACGGATTTACCGTTTCTTGGCGGCTGACCTCGTTTCCGTTTTCATCATAGACAATATAAATCTCCTTGTCAATATGCGTGTTCTCGCCGAGATACAACACCGTTTTGCTCTTCAGTTGATCAACATCCCTATACGTCAAAATGGTAAGCAATATCCACTCGCCCTTATCGTTATACTCTCTGAGTTCCAAAGTCTTTTTAATCTGTTTGCTGTTTTTGTACTCTGTTTCAGTCCATTCCATTAATTGGCCATCGGCATTATAGATATAATATCTCTCAAGCTTCGGTTGACCGTTTGACTCGTATTCGGTTTCGGTTTTTTTTGCGGTTTTACCGTTCGCGTAGTACTCATATTCGTAAATATATCTGTCATATAACCGCCCGCCGTTATGTGAATGCACCACCCTGGTTTTTTTACCGTCTTGATTGTATTCCACCGTTTCCTGTGATTCAATGTGTCCGGTAACGGTGTGGGTAGCCGCCACAGTCTTGCTCTTGGTGCCGTCTTCGTAATAATATTCAGCTTCCGTTTGCGTTGGCTTGCCGTTATCGTAATAAACCCGAACATGGCTCTTGAGCGCGCCGTCTGCATAATATTCTTCGGTGGTTTCGCCAACCATACTGCCGTCATCACCGAAAACGCGAGATACCGATTGGGTCTTTTTTTCGTCCAAGCCATACCGTTCTGTGGTTTCCACATTCAAGTGCCCCACAACAAAGCTTTGGCGCGTAATTTGGGTCAGAATGCCCTCGGCGTTGTATTCACGTTTGAGATAAGATTTTGTCTTGCCGTTATCGTAATAAACGCGAACATGGCTCTTGAGCGCGCCGTCTGCATAATATTCTTCGGTGGTTTCGCCAACCATACTGCCGTCATCACCGAAAACGCGAGATACCGATTGGATCTTTTTTTCGTCCAAGCCATACAGTTCTGTGGTTTCCACATTCAAGTGCCCCACAACAAAGCTTTGGCGCGTAAATTTGGTCAGAATGCCCTCGGCGTTGTATTCACGTTTGAGATAAGATTCTGGCTTGCCGTCCGAATCAAACACGGTAGACTCAGACAAGACCACTTTTCTTCTCTCTTTGTATGTTTCAACCAAGTGACGCCGCGCAAAACCGTTATCGTCAAAATTCGTGTCGGCAATATGCTGTTTCCACTCACCATCAGCAGTATAGTCCCATTCGTGACGCTCGGAAAGCTTTTCGCCCTCATAGCTCTCGGTTGTTTTTTGAATTCTGTTATCATCTTCATCGTACTGATACAACGAAATCTCTTTGCCGAGCACCGTTCCACCGACATCGTATTCGGTAACCGTTTCTTTCACCTTATTGCCTTTGGCATCATACTCCCACTCTGTCAGGGCTCTGAGATAGTTTTCGGTGCGTGTTTGCGAATCAGTTTTGGTCTTCTTCACAAGATTGCCCTTGTTGTCATACTCAAACTCGCAAACACTACCGCCTTCTCGCTCGCCGTTTTGATCAAACTCGTCTATCAGCTGTTTCACAAGATCGCCGTTTTTGTTGTAGGAATTGATAACCTTCTCGGCTTTTCCGTTCACGATCTCGGTGCAAAGCCCTTTATCGTTAAATGTATAGGTTTTGGTGCGGTTGTAATACGTTACAGTTTGAGGCACACCTGCTTCGGTAAACGCGACAGTCCATTCTCCGTAACCTCTTTCTGCCAACACCGTGAGTTTGGTGCCGTTTTCTTTATAGGTGTGTTTCAAGAGCGTATTGGGTTTCGAAGAATCTTCGCAAGACAGCTTTCCGTTTTCGCTGTAAGTGAGCGCCAGCGTAGAATCGGAGTTGGTAACAGATTCCGCTATCAGCTTGCTGTCGGCATCCCATGTAAAGGAAACTTTGTAATCGTTATCATATTGCGGAAAAGCAGTTGTAACCACTCCGTTCTCATCATACAGCAGCGTGAAAAACCCGTCACTGCCCATCACAAGGTCGCAAAGCTTTCCCGTGTTGTCATACACATAGCGCAGCGTGCTTTCTTTTTCCATGGTATCAACATGATAAAATTCCCGCGCAATAGGATTTCCGTCTTTGTTATATTCAGTTCTTACAAGCACATCGAGTGAGGCAAGCATATCCCATCCCTCTCGCACCGTTTTGCTGTAAGGATTGCTTGGTTTGTCCGAGTCACAAGCAACAAGTGTCACCAGAATCACCACAGCAAAGAGAATCACCACAAGCTTTTTCCATAATCTTTTTTCATACACAGTCTCCTTTCATAATATAAAATTGTCCGTTTGTGTAATTGATTATAGCACATATCCCCAAAAGTGTCAAGAAACACACTTTCACTATATAAAGACGCTTTTTTTCTCATTTTGTCACAAGTTTTTTGTTATATTTACAAAAAGTTCACAAAAAAAGCGCATCCTGCGATGCGCTCTTTTTCTTATTCAATTATTCACCCAGCAACTCGATCTCGGCAATGGCTTTTGCGCCAACCAAATTGATCATATAGTGCTGATAGGGGACGGCATCCTTCAAAATGAAGGGTCTTGTGTACTGCGCCCATTCAAAAGTGAGATCGCTGAACATACCAAGGCTTTCCCATTCGCCGTTGTCGTTGGCGCCGTAAACTGCCATCATATCAATGGTGGTGTTTTCCGTCGCGGGCGAGGTCAGGGTGATAGCCGAAACCTTCTTGCCCTTGGGAGAGGAAAAGATAATGGTCGTGCCGTTTTCATCAAGAACCGCTTCGGTCTTGGAGTTGTTGTCGCACGCGGCGGGAATGGTGCCGACGTTTGAGGTCACCGTGTAAGCCGAAACAGGAGAGGTGGAAATCTCGCCCGATACCTTGTAAAGCGCCCTCGGGCAAACAAGGTCGCGCCAAGGTTTTGCGGGAGCGTCCCCTTCGGTGAGAGAAGAAGGAGCTGTGCCCTTTGCCCAATCGGAAGGCGTGCTGCCCATCACAAAGCGAAGTTCTCCACCCTCTTTGATCTCATCATGGGTAATAAAGCATCTGTCAAGCGGCTTGCCGTTGAAGCTTGCACTTTGGATATACACGTTTTCGTCCGAGTTATTCTCTGCCACAACACGAAGAGATTTGCCGGCAAAATTCACGGTGATATCCGCAAAAGCAGGCGAGCCGATGGCGTATTCGCCGCTGCCGATGCAGACAGGATAGAAGCCGAGGCAGCTGAAGAGATACCAGCAAGACATTTCGCCGTTATCCTCATCACCCGGGAAGCCCTGACCGAAGTGCGGGCCAACAAACAGACGCTTGGTGCAATCTCTTGCGTACTTCTGTGCCTTGTAGATATCGGTGGTGTGGTTGTACATATAGATGATGTGATGCGAGGGCTGGTTCGAGATACCGAATCTGCCAAGCTTCACGTCTCTTGCTTCACGCTGTTCGTGAATACCGGTGCGCTCGTCGGTCGCGCCGTATCCGCGGAACGGGCCTGTGGTTTCAAAGATCGCATCGATCTTCTTTGCCATGGCGTCCTTGCCGCCGTAGAGGTTGGCAAGACCCTTACCGTCATGTACCACGCTGACAGCCATGTTGAAGGCGTCGGTTTCGGTAAAGTCGCGTCCCCAGAAGAAGGGGTCAAATTCGCCGTCGGTCATGTTGGCTGTCGTCCATGAGCCATCCATTTCCTTGCCGCGGAACCACTTGTTGTCAACACCCTCGCCGTCACAGAACAGGAGCGTATAGTTCAGCGCACGGTGGCGGTAGTATTCGTAGTCGGCAAGATATTCTTGCTTCTTGTCTTCGTCATCGCATCTGTCGGCAAGGATCTTCGCCATCTGCGAAATGCCGTAGTCATTGATGTAGCCTTCAATCGACCAAGAGAAATCCTCGTGCGAGCCGGGGGTATAGCCGAGGAAGACCGAGCGTTCCATTTTGGTTCTGCCGCCGTTGGTGGGATTGACAGGATACACCGCGCCGTCCTTGATTGCCGAGCGATAAGCGCCCTCAATGTCAAAGTCAAAGCCCTTCACAAGCGCGTCGGCAAAGATCACATCGCTCGATGTACCCACCATGCAGTTCACGCCGCCGGGGGCTGACCAACGCGGAATCCATCCCTGATCGTGATAGTGGCGGATAAAGCCATCCAGCAACTCAGGCATTTTTTCGGGCGTAAAGAGCGAATAGCCTGCCCATGCGGTGCGGTAGGTGTCCCAGAAGCCGTTGTTGATATACATCACGCCGTCTTCCACCTTGCCCGAATAGGGGCTGTGGTACTGCCATTTGGGTGCATCGGCACTGCCCACGTTTTCGGACATGATGTTCGGATATTTGTAAAGGTAGTAAAGCGCGGAATACACGTTGTCAAGCTGTTCTTCTCTTGCGCCCTTGATACCGGTGATGTGCGAGAACACATCATCCCAAAGATCAGCAGCTTCTTCGGCAACCTCGTCAAAGGTCTTGCCCGCAAGCTCAAGCGAAAGATTACGCTTTGCCTGATCGTAGTCGATGTAAGAAGTGGCAAACTTCAAATTCACTTCATCGGCATCAAACACCGCAATGGCAGAACGACCCTTGGTGGCGGTGGCTACGGGAACCTGATCAAATTCGCCGTAGATATACACTCTGCCCGAGCCGTGGCTTCTGTGTTCGGAATAAGCAACAAAGCTGCCGTCGGCACCGAAAGTTACCTTGGCGTCCCCAATCTGATTGTCGAAGATCACGCTATGGTGCTTGGCGGTCTTGCCGTATGTGAAACGCACTGCCACGCCGTGAGAGGTGGGTGTCATTGCAAGCGAAGAATCGGCAGCATCCCCGCCGTCTTCACCAAACGCGACCGAATAATAGTGCGGATGACCGACCTCATTTTTGTGGCTGAACTTGTTGCGAAGATTCTTGGTGAGAAGATCCTCGGCAGTTTCATCCTTCGAGGTATTGACCATAAACTGCCAAGAGCCCCGCTCACCGATCCAGATCGAAGGCTCGTGAGAGATCGTCATGGCAAGCAGATTGTCCGAAAGCCACGCATAGTGCTTGGGGCTTTCGGGAATCGTCACAGGACCGTACATATTAAAGCCCTGCGGCACTGTCACAGCAGGCGTGGTCAAACCGTGGGAGAAGGCGGGGGAGTCATTCGTGCCTCTGAAAATGGTCGCATAGTGGCAGGGGCGGCTCTTCACAGTTGCTTTCTTGTCCACGATCGAAATATCGTCAAAATAGGTGCAAAATTCTCTCTTGCCGCCCTCCATTTCGTATTCGAGAACGATCTTGTCAATCACCTTGCCGGCATACGCACCCACCGAAGCATAGAGCTGATTCCACTGATGGGTAAAGAGTGTGCGGCTCTTGCCCTGTGCCAAAGCTGTCAGGGCGTTTCCGTTCTGATCCACAAGCTCGGCACGGCTGCCGTCGGTGAAATACAAGCCGAGCGCAAAATACATCCCGCTGAAATCGTAGTCATAATGCTCGCCGATAAAGCAAGGGAAAATGTGGTAAGTGAAAACCGTATCCTCGCTGACAGTCACATTCAAACCGTCAAACAAAACGGCGTCCGCCTTACCGATCGACGAATACCCTTCAGCGCAAAGGGTGTGCGCGCCCGAAATACCGGTGTTCGAAGGACCGATCCAAGTGCCGTCGGGACCGTCTTTGAGCGAAAGCGTAAAGGGGTTTTCGCAGGTGTTATTAAAATCGCCATCAAAAGAAGACAAGAACAAAACTTTTTCGGGAAAAGCCTCGGGTAATATCGTTTTTTTCATAAAATCACCATGGCTTTCGTTTACGAAAGCCTACCTTTCTTGGGGAGTTGGGGCAGGTTTTGCGTAGCAAAATCGTTGTCGAAGACAACGAAAGCCACAAAACCCGCGTGAAAAACTAATTTTTCACGCAAACCTCCCAAAATGCGGCGATGCGCCGTATTTTCTATGTTAACTTCATTCTAACAGAAAGAGATGAAAAAAGCAATCATGATTCCCCCTTTTTTCATTCGTTTTTTTACGGTGAAGTCTTAAAATTCCACCAAAAAGAGCAAAACTATTGCCAAAATGAAAAAGATGTGTTAAAATAAAACAGATTCACAAAAAGGAGCAAGCGTATGAAACTCACCGACATCGGCACCGTCAAAGAACTCATGGGGGAAAATGCCTTCAAAAAGCAATTCGGGCAGAATTTTCTCATCAGCGAAAGCGTGCCCCGCCGCATTGCCGAAGCAGGCTTTGCCGAGGGGGTTTTGGAGATCGGACCCGGCATTGGCACGCTCACAAGAGAACTTTGCGCCCATGCCAAAAAAGTGGTTGCCGTGGAAATTGACACAACGCTTCTCCCGATTCTTGATAAAACGCTTGCTGACTTTGACAACGTCAAGGTGATCAACAATGACATTATGAAGGTCGATGTCGCCGCCCTTGTCAAAGAAGAGTTTGCCGATTGCAAGGAAGTTGCCGTCTGCGCCAACCTCCCCTACTATATCACCTCGCCTGTTTTGATGAAGCTGCTTGAATCAAAAGTCGGCTTTACCTCGATCACTGTCATGGTGCAAAAAGAAGTCGCCACCCGTCTATCTGCTCCAGCAGGGCACGAGACTTACGGCGCTTTAACCGCCGCCGTTTCCTACTACGCCTCGGTCAAAAAGCTGTTTGACGTTCCGGCAGGTTGTTTTATGCCAAAGCCCAAGGTCGATTCCGCCGTGGTGAAGCTCACTTTGTATCAAGAGCCGCCGGTCAACTGCCAAGAGGAAACGCTCTTCAAGGTCATCAAAGGTGCGTTTGCACAGCGCCGCAAAACGCTTGTCAATTCCCTTTCTACTGTGATCGGACATATTCCGAAAAGCGCCCTTGCCGAAATCATCACCTCTTGCGGCTTTGCCGAAGGCGTGCGCGGCGAAACGCTTGATATTCACGCCTTTGCCAAAATTGCCAACGCGATCGACGCGTATCAAGCATAAAAAATCCACCCAAAGGGGTGTCTTCCATAAAGCAAGCTTACCTAGCGCCCGTTGTAAACGGTATGAATTTAATAATGCGGCGAGAGATCACCCCCCACCCTACAACAAAAAGGAGTACGAACGTTTGGTTCGTACTCCTTTTCACACATCTTGCCCCGCAAGGTATAGTGTGTTACACCTTTTAGGTGTACTTTCGGGTAGTAACAAAGCCTCTCCTTTTGGGAGAGGTGGCAGCCGAAGGCTGACGGAGAGGGCTGAATATACGCCCTCTCACCCGCTATCGCGGGAGTCGCCACAAGCTTTATTACTGATAAAAGAATTTTTTACGTCCTTAATTAAGGCATACGAGGCACTGCTTTTGTGGACACAAAAGCGAAGCCCCGCACGAGGCGGGGCTATCATTATTGCCATTCAATCAAAAATCAATGGAATACACGGTATTTACCTTTTCAAAACCCAATTCAAATGCATCAAATTCTCCGTGTCTCTTTGCGTATTCACCAAATTGAGCATCTTCAAAAGGAATGTAACCTTTCTCCATAGCTGCATTGGTAGCCGTAAGATAAAGATACTTGATTGCATCTTTAGGAGTATCGGGTAAATTAGGTGTATGAACACAGTTATTCAGGCAAAAGCCGTGTGTGCTCTGTAACCCATCATAGGATATAGAAAGTAGCTTCTTGCCATCAAAAACACCAAACGGTTGCGAAAGAGGTCTTTGTTCAAGTGGCTTTTTTAGCAAGTTTTTAAGGCCAAATCCTCCCGATTTTTTAAATATTTCATCGGGGTATCCTGCAATAAACTCTTCAACTGCTTCCAAATCTTGAGTCTGCAACACATGAATATCATACTTTTGTGCTTCTTTAGGCAGAACAAACGGCTCTCCGAAATACATGGTTTCATTTCTTTCTTTTATACCTTTGAATTGAACGCCCTCAAGTGCAGACCTCACATCTTCAAAAACAACATCTTTATGGAATATACAATCGATATGGCAAGGCTTAAAAAGCAGGAGCTTATCAATATAATCTCGAAGATTGCCCAAATCGTCAAGAACAAGTGTTAAATGAGGGTCTTCGAAAAAATTATCGATTGTAACAAATCCGTTTTCAAAAGAGTCTTTGTCCGAAACGATTTTTGATCCGTTAAATGCAATCGTTACCGCCGTATATCCGTAACGTTTCGCGTCTTTTTCAAGAAGCCAATCGATAACTTCGTCGGCATCTTTTTCAAAGAAGTCGGGAAGAACATGACGAAATTCAGCAACAGCAGTAGCATTCAGTTCGTTGTCCGCCCAAACAATCTGTTGCTCCTTCATTTTTTCCCGATATTCACTGGGCGTTTTGCCGTATTGTTCTTTAAATGCGCGTGTAAATCCTTCGTGGCTTTCATATCCGCACTCTAAGGCGATAGATAAAATATCACGTTCGGGAGATGTACGAAGCATGCGTGCAGCACGGTTTAATTTCCTGAATTTTACGTATTCCATAACGTTAAATCCTGTATGGTTACGAAAAATACGATTAAAGTAATCCGTAGAAAAACCTGCATTTTTAGCTACGTCATCAAGAGTGGTTGCATTAGAACCCAAGTTATTGATATAATTTACAGCATTTTTTATCAAATCTCTGTTTTCCATTTCATACCTCCTTAAATGGACATTTGCGCGGGTGGCCACCTGCTTACGATAATATTATATCATACCCATTTCCGTTTGTCTTGACGAAAAACGCTGAATTTAAAATGGCGTACCTGCTTTAGAGCAGGTACGCCAAGGGGTGGATTTTTATTTTACTTATTCTTTTTGCCGCCGAAGAAGCGGTTGAGCCCGTAGGTCGTGCCGATTAAAATCAGCATCACGATCAAAATACCGAGCATACCCTCGCCCATGTAGCGAAGACTTTTCACAAATTCCATCGGCTTAAATTTCATAGCCGCCATTAACATCTGACTCATAATGCCCTCCTATTATAAGAAGAAGTTGAGAACCAGACCGCCTGCGATGACAGACGCGATCTGACCCGACACATTAACGCCGATCGAGTGCATGAGAAGGAAGTTCTGCGGATCTTCCTCAAGTCCCATCTTATGTACCACTCTGCCCGACATCGGGAACGCGGAAATACCGGCAGCACCGATCATGGGGTTGATCTTTTCTTTCGAGAAGAGGTTCAAGAACTTGGCAAACAACACACCGCCTGCGGTATCAAAGATAAAGGCAAACAGACCAAGACCGAGAATGAGAAGCGTATCCCACTTCAAAAATTCAGCCGCGTGCATTCTGGTGGCAATGGTAATGCCAAGGAAAATGGTTACAAGGTTCGCAAGCACCTTGGATGCGGTTTCGGAGAGGTTGTCCAAAACGCCGCATTCGCGGATGAGGTTGCCAAACATCAAGAATCCAACAAGACCTGCCGCAGCGGGTGCTACCAAAGAAGCAATAAAGGTGATCACAATGGGGAACAGAATGCGTGTGGTCTTCGAAACATTCGCAGGGCGATAGACCATACGGATCCTGCGCTCTTTTTTGGTGGTCAGCGCCTTGATCACAGGGGGCTGAATGATCGGCACGAGCGCCATGTAGGAATATGCCGCTACCATGATCGCACCAAGATAATCCGAGTTCAGCTTTTGCGCCACCGAAATGGCGGTGGGGCCGTCTGCTGCGCCGATAATGGCAATCGAAGCCGCGTCCTTCATATCAAAGAACATGGACGCAAGACAAAGGGTCAAGAAAATACCAAACTGAGCCGCCGCACCGAATAGCATGAGTTTGGGACTCGATAATACCGGTCCAAAGTCAATCATCGCACCGATACCGATGAAGAGAAGCAAGGGGAAAAGTTCGTTGGCAATGCCCGCATTAAAAAGTTCTTCAAGCGGTTCGATCGCACCCGAAAAGGGCATGTTGACAAGAATCGTGCCAAGACCGAGCGGCAAGAGCAAGGTTGGCTCCATCTCCTTGCGGATGGCAAGGAAGATCAGCACCGCGCCGATCAGCCACATGACGACATATTTCAGCCATTCCTGCCACGGTACTTCCATGAAATTCTCATACAGAAAATCCAAAAACATAACAGGTTCTCCTTTTTCTTTTGGAAGTCAAGGTCTTTCCAAACTTCCTCATGATAATTTTACCACAAAAAAAGCAAAAATGCAAGAGTTTTCTACCCCGCTTACCCAAACTTTACAAAAAGAAAAAGCCCCATCAGGGCTTTTTCTCAAAGAGTGCTTATTTTACCTTTTCAAGGGTGATCTCGCCGAGAACGCCGAGCTTGCACTTGATGGTGTCGTTGTCAGCATCGTAAACAAGGTTGGTAGGCATGGAAGAGGTGGAATCGTTGCCTTCATAGGTGATCACGATCTTGTCATCATCCATTTCATAAGTACCGGAAGCGCTGACCTTAACGAGGAAGTCAACATTAACGGTAACCTTGTCGCCATCGAATTCAAGATTCAGATTCTTGTGACCGTATTTACCGTCGGGTTTGGGACCGCAAGAGGTGAGGGTGAAAAGCATGGTGACAAGCAGGGTAACTGCGAGAACGGAGAGGAGAATTCTTTTCATTGTTTTTTCCCTTTCAAAAAAATATCGTTTTCATAAGACCTTCAGATAAGACGATCTTACTGCTATTATCATAGCACACAAAAATCAAAATGTCAATCGATTCGACGTTTTTTTATCGGGAGAAACTTCACTTTCTCTTGACAAAAGCGCAAGGAAGCACTATAATACATTCATTGGGCGGATTCTACCTCCGCCATCATCCTTACGAGGTGCTTTATGAAACAGATTCCTTATAAAATTTACCTGACAGAAAATGAAATTCCCACCGCATGGTACAATGTCCGCGCCGAAATGAAAAACGACATTGCTCCCATGCTGCATCCCCAAACCTTAAAGCCGATCACCTTTGACGATCTTGAACCGATCTTCTGCCGTGAACTTGCCAAGCAGGAGCTCAATAACACCGATAAGTATATTGAGATTCCCGAAGAAGTACGCAACTTCTATAAAATGTACCGCCCTTCCCCGCTGGTACGCGCCTACTGCCTCGAAAAGGCACTCGGCACACCCGCGCACATCTATTATAAATATGAGGGCGGCAACACCTCGGGCAGCCACAAATTAAACTCCGCCATCGCGCAAGCCTACTACGCCAAGGAACAGGGACTTTCTTCCCTCACCACCGAAACAGGCGCCGGTCAGTGGGGCACTGCCCTTTCGATGGCGTGCGGTTATTTCGGTCTTGACCTCAAGGTGTTCATGGTGAAATGCTCGGCAGAGCAAAAGCCCTTCCGCCGCGGCGTGATGGAAACCTACGGCGCATCGGTTACCCCCTCCCCTTCGATGGAAACCGAAGCGGGCAGACGCATCAACGAGATGTACCCCGGCAATACGGGAAGTCTCGGCACCGCCATTTCCGAAGCGGTTGAGGTTGCCACCAAGACAGAAAACTGCCGCTATGCACTCGGAAGCGTGATGAGTCAGGTCATGCTCCATCAGACCATCATTGGTCTTGAATCGATCAAAGCATTTGAAAAGATCGACGAATACCCCGATATCGTCATCGGCTGTGCCGGCGGCGGCTCCAACCTCGGCGGCTTGATGGCACCTTTCATGTCCGACCGCATCAACGGCCGACACAATCCCTATTTCATCGCCGTTGAACCTGCCTCCTGTCCCTCGCTCACGCGCGGTAAATTCGGCTACGATTTCTGCGATACCGGTCACGTTACCCCCCTTGCCAAGATGTATTCGCTTGGCAACGGCTATATTCCCTCCTCCTCTCACGCAGGCGGTCTTCGCTATCACGGCATGAGCGCCATCCTCTCACAGCTTTATCACGACGGCTTCCTCGACGAAGCAAGATCGGTCAAGCAGACCGAGGTATTCGATGCCGCCGTGCAGTTTGCACGCGTGGAAGGCATCCTGCCCGCCCCCGAAAGCGCACACGCCATCCGCGTTGCCATCGATGAAGCGGAGAAGTGCAAGGAAACAGGCGAAGAAAAAGTCATTCTCTTCGGTCTTACCGGCACAGGCTACTTCGATATGTACGCTTACATGGCGCACAACCGCGGCGAAATGAAGGACTACGTCCCCTCCGACGAAGAACTCGAACAAGGCTTTGCCACCATGCCAAATATTGAATAAAAGAAACAAAGAGCGCATCCGAATGATTTGGATGCGCTCTTTTCATTTATCGTAGTTTTTTGGGGTATAGGTCTGGTTTATCAACGAAATTCAAATGTAATATGAAACAAATACCACCCAAATATGATTTGATGATGTAGGGGCGCTCCGGCGGTAGGGACTTTTATTTCAACAATTACATATCCAGCTTCATATCATCCTGCTTGATCCAGCCGCATTTGCGAAGCAGCTCCGAAACGCCAAGCGCAATCACGGCGGGCAGAACCACGTGAACGAGCAAGATTTCGCCAAGCACAAAGTACCAAGCAAGCGGTTCGGTGATGTTTCAAGGCCGTTTGTCATCACCGAAAAAGCATTCAGCTGTCCCACAAGACCCGATGTACCCATGCCTGAGCCAACAGCGTTGTTTGTCATCTTGAACACCACCGACGATACGGGGCCGACCACACAAGACGCCACGGTTGCGGGAATCCAAATGCGCGGATTTCTCACAATGTTCGGCATTTGCAGCATCGAAGTACCAATGCCCTGCGATACCAGACCACCAAAACGGTTTTCGCGGAAGGATGCTACCGCAAAGCCCACCATCTGTGCCGAACAGCCGGCAGCTGCCGCACCGGCGGCAAGCGCAAGACCGTAGCTTGATTCAGCACCCGCAAACACCACCACGCCAATGGCGGCAGAAGAAATCGGCAAAGTGAGCGCAAGACCCATGACCACCGCCACCACAATACCCATGAGGAAGGGCTGCTGTTCGGTGCTCCAACCCACAAAGTTACCGATTGCCGTGGTCACATAGGCAATGCCCTTGCCGCAACAAAGCGCGGCAGTTGCACCGCTTGCCACAGTCACGATCGGGGTTACAAGAATATCCACTTTCGTTTTGCCTGCCACAAGTCTGCCAATCTCAATGCCCACCATAGCGGCAACAAAAGCGCAAAGCGGGTCGCCGGGCGTACCCTTGGAGATTGGCGCAAGCGCTTCGAGCGTTCCGTTTGCCATGTCCACAAGTGATGCGGCATACGCGCCCACAAAGCCGCACACGCCTGCCGAGACCGTCACAAGCGGCGATTCCTTGAACTTGTACGCAATGCCAACACCGATGCCCACACCCATCAAGGTCTTAGTGAGGTTGGCAACAAAGGTCAAAAGATTACCGACAAAAGTGCCTGCCACAAAATCAAAGGTGGCGATCTGACCAAGGATCGTTCCCACAATAAGGGTAGCAAACAGTCCGAGCGCCATGCCCGAAAGTCCGTCGATAAAAATGCGGTGAAGCCATTTTTTAACAACCGCGGCAAATGTTTTGGTTTCTTTCACTTCCATGTTTTTCATTTCCTCTCGTTAATTTTTTAACAGTTTCTTTATAAAGCACGAAAATCGGGGTCATACCCCGATTTTCGTCAATATCAGTTATTCTTCATCGTCAAGAAGCGTATAGTACAGTTCAAATACCTCTTCCACAATATCGTCATCCTCTACAAGGTCAATCGCGCCTTCCTCGTCGTCTTCCGTGATCGAGAAAACAAATGCTTCGTCTTCATCAAGCTCGGGCATATCGATCGGGCGCAGAATGCAGTACAGCTTGCCGTCAAGCGGAATCACCGCGATCTGCTCAAATTCGGTTGATTCTCCGTCCTCGTCAAACAGAACGATATTGTCGTTGCAGTCTTCGTCGAGAATCATCTCAAGCGGATTTTTGTTGTCGCTCATAAAAAACTCGTCCTTTCGCTTATCGTCTTAAGGTAATACCGAGATTCTTTTCAAGGGAAGAAAGAATCTTCTGCGAGGTCTTGTCCGCTTCTTCGTCGGTCAAAGTGTGGTCGGCAGCGCGCATGGTCACGCGGAACGCCACGCTCTTGTTGGTAAGACCGATCTTTTCGCCGGTATAAACGTCAAAAAGCTCAACCTTTTCCACAAGCTTACCGCCCGCCTTCTTCATCACGTCTTCAACCGATGCGGCTTCAAGCGACTTGTCGCATACGAACGAGAAGTCTCTTGTGGTGGCAGGATACTTGGGAAGCGGCTTGTACTGCTTTGTCATATCGGAAAGCTCAAAGAGCTTGTCAACATTCAGATATGCCACGTAAACGGGTGCTGAGAAACCGTAGTTCGCACCCACGGTGGGGTGGATCTGACCAAGAACACCAACCACCTCTCTGCCGCCGCGCGCGGTGATGGCAGCGCATCTGCCGGGATGGAAGGTAGGCTGTTCACTGTCGGCAACGTAGCGAACATTCTTAAGACCGGCAAAATCAATGATATTGTCGGTCATGCCCTTGAGCGCATAATAATCGCCTTCGCCGTAGAAGCCGAATGCCAGCATCTTACGCTCTTCGGGCAGGTTTTCGGGGTCTTCATCCGGAATATAAATACAGGCAAGCTCGTAAAGAGAAGCAGCCTCCGAATGGAAGTTGTTGTTTCTCGCCAAAACTTCAAGAAGACCGGGAATCAAGGTGGTACGCATCACACCGGTGTCCTCGCCAAGCGGATTGGAGATCACCACACAGCGGCGCTCGGGCGCATCCGAGGGGAGCGCGATCTTATCCACATTCTTGGGAGAAACAAACGAGAAAGTCATGCACTCATTAACACCCATGCCGCAAAGAAGCTTATGAAGACCTCTTTCAAAATTCTGCTTGGGTGTCAGCATACCCGCCTTAACATTGCAGCGGAACGGGGTCGATTCAATGTTGTTATAGCCGTACATACGGATGATTTCTTCGGCAATGTCGTTCATACAGGTGATGTCGGCACGGAAGCTGGGCGCTGTTACTTTGTCGCCTTCCACCTTGAAATCAAGGCTGGTAAGAACCGATTCCATGTACTCACGGGAAAGGTTTACACCGAGGAAATGATTGATCACGTCAACGTCAAGAGGAAGTGTGACAAGCTCGCTCTTTCCCTTAAAGACGTCGATCGAACCGCAAACCACCTCACCCGCACCAAGGAGCGTGACAAGCTCGCAAGCTCTGTCGAGCGCAGGCATGACATTTTCGGGATCAAGACCCTTTTCAAAGCGAGCAGACGATTCGGTACGCATACCCTGACTCTTGGCACCCACACGAACGGTAGCACCGTCAAAGTTTGCCGATTCAAACACAACGGTTACGGTCGAATCCTTGATCTCGGAGTTGGCACCGCCCATCACACCGGCAAGTGCCACCGCCTTCTTTTCGTCGGCAATCACAAGTTTTTTGGCGGTAAGCGTGTGGTCAACATCGTCAAGCGACTTGAAGATCTCACCGTCGGCAGCGTTTCTCACTACAATTTTCTTACCGTCAAGCATTGCGTAGTCAAACGCGTGCATCGGCTGACCGTATTCAAGCATGACGTAGTTGGTAATATCCACAATGTTGTTGATCGGACGCACGCCGGCTGCGCGCAGACGCATACGCATCCAAAGCGGCGAGGGCTCGATCTTTACATTCTTCACCACTCTTGCGGCATAACGGCGGCAAAGCGTGCCGTTTTCCACATCGACCGAAAGATAGTCGGCAATGTTGCCGTCAGTTTCGGTCACAACAGGCTTTTTGACCGAAAAGTCTCTTCCGTAGGAAGCGGCGCTTTCTCTGGCAAGACCGATTACCGAAAGGCAGTCGGGACGGTTGGAGGTGATTTCAAATTCCACCACGTTGTCGTTCAGAAGCATCACGTCGCGGATGTCGTCGCCAACCTTGCAATCTTCGTTCATAATAAAGATGCCGTCTTCAATGGCGTAAGGCACTTCGTGCAGTGTCAGACCCAGCTCGGCAATCGAGCAAAGCATGCCGTTTGAATCCTCTCCGCGGAGTTTGCCCGCCTTGATCACAACGCCGCCGGGAAGCTTGGCGGGCGCTTTGGCAACCGGGATGATTGCGCCTTCAAACACGTTCTGCGCGCCTGTTACGATCTGACGGGGTGTTTCCTCGCCGCAATCGATCTGGCAGATCTGCAAATGATCCGAGTCGGGGTGCTTGGTGATCCTCAGAATCTTACCCACAACAACATTTTCAATATCGCCGCCGAGCACCTCATAGCCCTCCACTTTCGAGCCGGTGTCGGTCAGCTTATCACAGTAATCCTTGATCGGGATATCGGACACATCGACGAAATCCTTCGCCCAATTCATAGATAATTTCATAGTAACAAACCTCTTTCAAAAAATGTAAATGCGTCACACAAGTGCGCGGAAGCCGTTACCGATGACGTCGCTCGTATCCTCCACGATTGTGAAGGCGCGGCTGTCGATCATCAGAATGTCACGGCGCACCTGGCGGATCTGCTTGGCGTTCATCACAACAAGAAGGATATGCTTTTCTTCATGGGTATAAACACCCATGCCCTTCCACATCGTGGCGCCGCGGTGCAGTTTTTTGTTGATATATTCCCCGATCTCATCGGGATGTGTGGTAACAATAATACAGTATTTGGAACGAAGCATACTTTTGGTCACCTTGTCCACGATCAGGCTCTTGGCAAACAAGCCGAGCATGGACAAAAGACCGATCTCAACCGAGTAAGTAAAGGAAACCAGCATGATCAAAAAGTCCACGCAAAGAAGCGCCTTGCCGCCTTCAATGCGCAAATACTTTTTCATGATCAGTGCCACAATATCGGTTCCGCCGCCGCTGCCGTTGTAGTAAAACACAATGGCAGTACCAATGGCGGGAAGTAATACAGCAAGAACAAGTTCCAAAAGCAAATTCTCAGTCAGGGGGAAAAGATTATATTGGTCTCCAATCCATTCGATCAACATACCCACACCCGAAAGGAACAAGCTTGTATAAACCGTTTTGAAGCCGAAATCCCGACCCAAGAAGGCAAAGCCGATCAACAGAAGCAGGATGTTCATAACGGTTACCAAGATACCCGGCGTAATAAACGAAGGAAATACAGGGGCAAGCACAATGGAGATACCGGTTACGCCACCCATAACGAATTGATGGGGCATGGCAAACACATACAAACCCACGGTGGTCAAAAGCGTACCGAAAGAAAGGAGAATATACTCTTTTACAATCGTGCGCGCACGGTCACCGCTTCGTACAACTGTATTTTTTTCCATGTTAAGCCGTCTTTCTGATCAGAACTGCTTCAGGAAACGGAGATCGTTTTCATAAAGCAATCTCATATCGTCAATATTATATTTTCTCATAACAATACGCTCAATGCCAAGACCGAAGGCAAAGCCGGAATACACCTCGGGGTCAATGCCACAGCCTCTCAAGACGTTCGGATGTACCATACCCGCGCCGAGAATTTCGATCCAACCCTCGCCTTTACAAACACGGCAGCCCTTGCCACCGCAAACAAAGCAAGACACGTCAACTTCAGCAGACGGCTCGGTGACCGGGAAATGGTGGGGTCTCAGACGCAGCTTGGTATCAGCGCCGAAAAGCTGCTTGGCAAAATATTCAAGCATACCCTTGAGGTCGCCCATCGTGATGCCCTTATCCACAACAAGACCCTCAAGCTGATGGAATACGGGCGAGTGGGTGGCATCCACAGCGTCCGAGCGGTACACTCTGCCGGGCGAGATGATGCGGATCGGAGGCTTTTGCACTTCCATGGTACGGACCTGTACGGGAGAGGTCTGGGAGCGGAGCAGAATGTTTTCGGTGATATAGAAGGTGTCCTGGGTATCTCTTGCGGGATGGTCGGCAGGAATGTTCAGCTTTTCAAAGTTGTACTTGTCGTATTCCACCTCGTGACCCTCGACGATATCAAAGCCCATGCTGGTAAAGATGGTGCGA
>JAFQNZ010000113.1 GCA_017395715.1 Clostridia bacterium
ACTATGCAGGTGACGAAGCGGCATGGAAACGCCACTCGATGTGATATGACGCACAATGAGGCTGTTCAGTTCATAATCGTGATAGCGATAGGTTTGGTCGGGCATGAAAACGCCTCCTTTGGTGCTCTTGAATGTATAATTTTATTATAAAGAAAAAAGAATTGATTTTTGTTTTTTTCTTTGGCCCTGTATAGGAAAAACGGACAAAAACAAAGGGTTATGTTACGTCTATGACAGTCAGGACATTGCTGCAAACGGTAAAGCTGATCTCGTTTTCGGCAAACGCCATGTGATAAATGCGGTCGGCATCTTCCTGATAGGACGGACGGGGGTCATCGGCAAGGCATCCGATGGCGCTTTCTCTTTTTTCGGCAGGGATTCTTTCAAGAAGCTCTTTGGGAAAAACCACTTCGAGTCGGTGGTCAAGATGCTCATCGGCATAGCCCCCCACCGCATCGGGGTGGCTGTCGGTAAAGGGAAGATAGGGTTTGATATCATAGATCGGCGTGCCGTCCAAAAGATCGGCACCCGAAACGATGAGGCAGTCGCCGTCTTTTTCGCTGTGCTCCACGGCTACGAGTTTCACCGAGGAAAGTCCCATGGCGTTTGGGCGAAAGGGCGATCGGCTGGCGAAAACGCCAACGCGCGTGTTGCCGCCGAGGCGTGGCGGGCGCACGGTAGGCGAAAAGCCTTCGCGATGGGCAAGCGAAAAATCAAAGATCAGCCAAAGGTGCGAAAAGCGCTCAATACCGCGCAAAGCTTCCGGTGAGCGGTACTCGGGTGCAAAGACGATCTTTCCGAGCGTTTCTACCCGCCCGCTTTGGCGCGGAATACCGAATTTTTCTTTGAAATCGGTGCGGATATGGGCAATCGAATAGATGGTAAAGCCTTCGGTCATGTCGTTTTCTCCTTTGGTTTTTTCACTTTATTATAGCAGAAAAATCCTGTTTCTGTCAAGATAGAGTAAGACGAAAGGGGTTTCGAAAATTGTGAGATTTTTTGTGTAGTGTAAAAGATTATGAACACCTCATCCGTCACTCGCAATGCTCGTGCCACCTTCTCCCACTGGAGAAGGCTTTTTATCGCTATTTTTATATACAATCAAGTAAAAACTGTACTTGATTATACAAGAAAACAGTTGGAATCGCCTTCTCCAGTGGGAGAAGGTGGCAGGCGTGGGGGACTCAAAACGAATGAAATGAGTTTTGAGGTTCTCGTGAAGCCTGACGGATGAGGTGTCTTACTTTGCGTCATACATAACTTCATTTCGCTTAACAAAAAAAACAAAGCCACTTTTGTCAAGTGACTTTGTTTGGCAGTCTGTCGTAATGCTTAAATTTTAATGATACCGAATGCCGAAAGGATCGAAGAAGTTAGGATTACAAGAAGGAAAACAGGGGCAACGTAGCGGATCATGACGGTGAAAAGACCTTTTGACTTGAACTTGCCGTTGACTTCCACTTCTTCAATCACAGCTTTGGGCTTTAAGATATAGCCGACGAAGATGCAAGTGATGAGTGCCACGATCGGCATCAGAACGCTGTTGCTTGCGAAATCGAAGAAGTCGAGGAACTGCATACCGATGATCTTGACCGAGCTCCACGCGCTGTAGCCGAGCGAGGAGGGAAGACCGAGAAGCAAAGCGCCGCCAAGGACGATAAGACAGCTTGCGCGTCTGTTCAGCTTTGTTTTGTCCATCAGAATTGAAACGATCGTTTCCATCAGCGAGATGGAAGAGGAGAGCGCAGCAAAGAATACCATGATGAAGAAGACGGCACCAATCACAGAGCCTGCAGGCATGGTGTTGAATACCTGGGGCAGGGTGACGAACATCAGACCGGGACCTTGACCGAGGGCTGCGGCATCTCCGCCCGAGAAGGCAAAGACAGCAGGAATGATCATAAGACCCGCAAGGAAGGCAACGCCGGTGTCGAACCACTCAATCTGTCTTGTCGATTTTTCGATGCTGATATCCTTTTTCATATACGAGCCGTAGGTGATCATAATACCCATGGCAAGTGACATCGAGTAGAAGAGCTGACCCATGGCGGCAACCACAGTCATCACCGAGAAGTTCGAGAAATCGGGCTTGAGGTAATAGATCACGCCGTCAAGCGCACCGTCCATGGTGCAGATAACGTAGATCGCAATGAAAAGGATCATGGCAATTAGAACAGGCATCATGATCTTGCTGACCTTTTCCACGCCTTTTTCCACGCCGAAGAAAACAACGATCGCGGTGATGGCGATGAAAAGTGCAAACCAGAAGATCGGCTCGCCTACGCTTCCGATGAAGTTTGAGAAGTAGTTGCCGTCTGCCATTTGTTCGGTAGCACCCGAAGCAAAGCCGGCAAAATACTTCATGACCCAACCGCCTATGACGGCATAGTAGGGCAGAATGATGATCGGAATGATGGCACCAAGGACACCGACGAAGGTGAAGCGCTTGTCGAGCGCTTTGAATGCGCCGATGGCGCTGAGCTTGGTTTTTCTGCCGATGGCAATTTCAGCAATCATCAGCGTGAAGCCGAAGGTGATTGCCAAAACAAGATAGGTGAGAAGAAAAATACCGCCGCCGTATTTGGCTGCCAAATACGGAAAGCGCCAAATGTTACCGAGACCGACCGCTGAGCCTGCCGCGGCAAGCACAAAGCCGATCTTTCCGGTAAAGGAACTTCTTTGGGAACTCATGTTGCAAAATACCTCTTAAATGTCTTTGTTTTTGGAAATTCTCCCCATTTTAGCATAATTTTTTTGGATTGTCAAGTTGAAACGGGGCAATTTATACAGTTTTTTGTCTTACAGCTTGTTAACAAGGTCTTTGAAGAATCTGCCGCGTTCTTCGAAATTACGGAAAGCGTCAAAGCTTGCGGAGGCTGGGGAGAGAAGAACTATATCGCCCTCTTTGGCAATGCGGTGGGCAATTTCGACCGATTCGGCATAGTTTTTTGCCATAATGATTTCGGGCGCGCCCGCGAGGTATTCGGGCGACTCGATGAGTGATTTTTTGATCGGCTCTGCGGTGTTGCCCGTTAAAATGACGGTTTTGGCGTGCTGACACAAGGGTTCGGCAAGCGGTTCG
>JAFQNZ010000114.1 GCA_017395715.1 Clostridia bacterium
GATGTGCATTCGCGTACTCGGCGGAACAGGCCGCAGATACGCAAACATTGGTGACGTGGTCGTAGCTTGCGTAAAGAAGGCTACTCCCGAAACACACGCGCACGGACATGAGCGCGGCGCAACCTACGCGCTTTTAGTGGGCTTCTGCCTGATGCTTGTGACCGACGTGCTGCTTGGATAAATGTTTTATTGACGATATCGGCGGTAGGGGTCGACGTCCTCGGCGACCCGTGAACAATCAATTGAAAATACACAAAATTTGTTTGCTTTCGGGTCTTCGAGGACGCCGACCCCTACAAGGTGCGTGCGATTTCTCGGCGAATCGAGGATGATCCACACAACAAAAATCCCGACAGATTTTGGTCTGTCGGGACACTTTTTATTCTTCGCTATTATACTCGGCTATGTAAGGCAGGTTGCGGTAGTATTCGGCGCAGTCGAGACCGTAGCCGATGACAAAGCGGTCGGGAATGGTGAAAAGGGTATGGTCGGCTTTGACTTCCACCACACGGCGATCGGGCTTGTCGAGCAGGGTGACAAGCGTCAGCGAGAGGGGATTTCTCTCTTTGAGAAGTTTCAACACTTCTGCAAGCGTTCTGCCGGTATCGATAATATCTTCCAAAATCACAACGTGATATTTTGTGACGTCGCGGTCAAGATCCATGAGGATTTTGAGATTGCCCGAAGAAACCGTACCGTCAAAATAACTCTGCACGCGCATGAAAGCCACTTCACACGGTACGCTGACACGGCGGCAGACGTCTGCCATGAAGACAAAAGAGCCTTTCAAAATGCCAACGAGAAGGAGGGGGCGACCGTCATACAGCGCGTCGATCTTGACGGCTACCTTTTTGATTTCTTCCTGTATTTCTTCTTCGGTGATGAGAATGGTTTTGATTCGGTTTTGATAATCCTGAGTGGAGAGAATCGGTTTCATCATTTTTACCTTTCATGCTGTTCTTGGAGAACAGTATAGCATATTTTGTCGCAGAATGCAATCTTTTTTTCAAAATAGAGTGTTGAAAAGTATTTCGCTCACAAGTGGACATATAAATTTACCGTGGAAGACGGTGCGATCAAAGTAACAGAGATTAAGAGATACGATCAGAAATAACAGAATTGAAAAAGCCGAAACTGCTTTTGCGGTTTCGGCTTTTTCGTGAAATAATTGTGAATTATGCATTATCTTGATTGACAAAAAGGCGCTTTTATGGTACAATTAACTATCATTTGAATAAGGAGGAAGCCGATTGATATCGGCAAACAACATGATGAAAAAACAGATGCGGTTGGCGATTATGGCGGTTTTGATTGCCATACTTGCCTTAACGGTGCTCTCATTTACGGTATTTGCAGCGAATGAGGGCGCTCTTACACCTGTGAACGGTGTTTATACGGTAGAAAATGCCGAACAGTTGATTGGTATTTTCGAGGGTATGGAAAATGGCACATTCTCCGCAACAAGTACCATCAAATTGGCGAACGACATTGACGTTGCGGGTAAACTCCCCATGGTCCAAAAAGCCTTTACCGGTATATTTGACGGTAACGGTAAGACGATTTCGGGTGTTTCCAATCCGCTCTTTTTGCATTTTAACGGTACGGCAAAGAATCTGACCCTTCGCGGTAAGATCAGTACAACTGCCGAACAGGGTATTGATAAACAGCCCAAAGTTGCATCCTTTGCGCTGAATACATTCAAGGCGACCTTGACGAATATCGTCTCTTATGTTGATCTTGAAGTGAAGAATGACGTGTTCTATGCGGGCGGTCTTGTTGGTTCTGCCTTGAGTAATGGTACCTTCGTCGGCTGTGAATATCACGGCGAAATGAAGGTGGAATGGGGTCAGGCAAACGGCGCTGTCGGCGGTATTCTCGCGTATTACAAGCCGGATGGTCTTGCCATTTCATTTGACAAGTGTTATTTCGGCGGCAAGATCACTGTGACAGGCGGTGCTACCAATCAGAAAATTATGATTGGCGGTATTCTCGGACAAAGTACAAGCGCAGCGGCTGTTCTGAAAGACTGTGTCAGCAACGGTACGATCACCTCTTCTGTTGCGGCAGGAGATGAGTTTGTCGGCGGTATTTTCGGTCTCAGCCAAACCAATCAGAATACGATCGAATACTGCTCGAATAAGAGCAATATTACAGCGGTGAAGAATGCCGGCGGTATCCTTGGCGGCATTGCCGCAAACACCAAAGTTACGAGCTGCACCAACCACGGCGATATGACTGCTGCGAATGTTGGTGAGTTTTGCGGTAGCGGAAAAGGCTATACATTTACCTGTTTTTCTTCCTATGATTTTTCTAAAGCTGATAACAAGATCTGCAGTACCGATTTTATGAGCAACAACAGCTACACATCGGAAGCTGTTACCTTGGAAAGAACCTTCACGCTCGGCGATCTTGAATACGAGGTGTATAATTATTGTACGATCGAGAAGGAAAGCGGTCTTTTGATCCATACGCTGAAAACGATCAAAATGTTCGAAGCATTTGTTTCGGTTCGTGACGACGGTGATACCGAGGCGTTTCGCTTTGTGATTCTGACTAACGGCACTTGCACTGCCAAGTCAGTCAAGGTTTCGATCCAATTCAAGGATTATGGCGGTAATGTGATCAAACAGTATACCGGCATACTGGGCGGCGCGAACAGTGATTTGGCGCTGTATTCCTCTGTTGCGGCAAGCGGTGAAAATTACTTTGCCGAAGAGGGCTTTGCAATCTTTGGCTGTGTGATTACCGAGGTTCCCGTTGGTGAATGGGGTACGGTAGAACTCACTGTTACCGATACGGAAAACGGTACCGAATATCTTGAGCCGGTTGAAATCGATGGCTATAAAGAGTATTTGAAAATCGAATCGCTTCCCGATCTCTCTGTTCTTGGTGATGTCAGCGGCACCTATAACTGCGGACCCGGTCTTATGTCCGATCAGGGCGGCTACACCGAGGAGGATTCCTTCCTGAAGGTGATCTCCAATACATCAAAAGCAAAATTTGAAGCATACGTTGAAAGCCTTGAGGACCATGGTTTTGACTTTGTTTCCAAGACAACATTTGACGGAGACGACTATTACACCTACGCGAGATACGGCTCGTATTTGTATATCTATTACAGCCACCGTGTGAATGAGATCCGCGTGATCGTTGATAATTCGAGTGACCCGCTCTCAAAGATCGCGTACGATTACGTTCCCAAGGCAGGCGAAAAAGCCGAGTTCTATCAGTATTCGATCAACTATACCATGAATGACCAGAAAGGCTTTGATCCGGTTACATATACGGAAGGCGGCGGTATGAACTGCGGCATGATGTATATTCTCAAAACTGCTGATAACAAGATCATTATGATCGACGGCGGCTTCTCTTCGCAGCTTTCTACTCTTGCCAAAAAGCATCTTATGAACTTCCTGCGTGAAATCACAGGAACACCTGCAAATGAAAAAGTGACGATTGCCACATGGTTTTTCACGCACGCACACGGTGACCACGTAGCTGCGGCTCGTGATATCCTTTCGACATACAGCAAGCAAATCGAACTGGAATCGGTTATTTTCAACTTCCCCTCGTATCAGGTGATTCCCGTTGAATACGACAGCAACACCTTTACCTTGAAGGAAGCGATCAACAGATATTACCCCGATGCACTGTACCACAAGCTTCATACAGGCGAAGCATTTAATTTGGGCAACATTGGTTTAGAGGTCATTTATACACATGAGGATGGCGTTGGAACGGACGGTAAGACAGAGATCATCGATGACTTTAACTCTACCTCTACCGTACTTAGATTTACCATAGACGGAAAGACCTTCATGATCCTCGGTGATATTTTCACCGATGCTCAAGACGCGATCGTTGCGTTTCATAGTGGAGAATATATGAAGAGTGATCTGATGCAGGCCGCTCACCATGGATATAACAATATCAGTGGTGTATATGATATGATCCAGCCTCAGATTGTTGTGTTCCCGCAGTCGATGCGTATTGCAAAGGGTGACTGTGTTCACCAATTTAGATCTGCTACGAAATATGCGACCAAAGGTGAAACCTATTTCGCACACAAGTGGACCTATAAGTTTACCGTGGAAGATGGCGTGATCAAGTCAGAAGCCATTAAGAGATACGACCAAAAATAATCTGATAAAAAAAGCTGAAACTGCTAAAAGCGGTTTCAGCTTTTTTGCGTTAAGCATTTGTGAATTATCGCTGGTTTTCATTGACAAGGAATACAACTTTGTGGTATAATTAGCCATAAACTGTGTATGGAGGAAGCCGATTTTGATCGGCTATACGAACGATGAAAAAACGGTTGTGCTTGATACTTACGGCAGTTGTGATTGCGATTCTTGCCACCATACTGTTTTCCCTGACAGTATTCGGTGCGGAAACGTCTGCAGTCACACCTGTGAATAGTGTTTACACGGCGGAAAATGCAGAGCAGTTGATCTGGATTTTTGAAAATACCGGAGCAGGCGGGGTGCCTTTGTCTGCTACCATCAAGCTTGCAAACGATATTGACGTAAACGGCAAGTTGCCAATGATAACAAGATCTTTTACCGGTGTGCTTGACGGTAACGGTAAAACAATTTCGGGTATTTCAAATCCGCTCTTTTTAGATTTTAAGGGAACGGCAAAGAATCTGACTCTTCGCGGTAAGATCGAAGCTACAGCCGAACAAATGGCAGTTGAAAAAGCACCCAAAGCGGCAACCTTTGCGCTGAATGCGTTTGAAGCAAACTTTACAAACGTTGTTTCTTACGTTGACCTTCAGGTAAATGCAGACGTGTTCCATGCCGGCGGTCTTGTTGGTGCTGCCCTTAGCAAGGGTACTTTCGTCGGCTGTGAATATCGCGGTGAAATGACAGTGGCATGGGGTCAGGAATCGGGTGCTGTTGGTGGTATTCTCGGCTTTTACAAGCCCAACGGTGTTGCCGTTTCGTTCGAGAATTGCTGTTTCGGCGGAAGGATCGCTGTGACAGGCGGCGCTACGAATAAGAAGCTTGCCATTGGCGGTATTTTGGGTCAAAACGGAAGCGCTGCCGCTTCTTTCAAGAACTGTGTGAGTAACGGTACGATCACCTCTGCGGTAACGGCAGGGGAGGACTATGTCGGCGGTATTTTCGGCATCAGCGAAACCAATCAGAATACGGTTGAATTTTGCTCCAACAAAAGCACGGTTACAGCGGTGAAGAATGCCGGAGGTATCATTGGTGCGATCAAAGCCAACACCAAGATCATAAGTTGCACCAACCACGGAGATATAACTGCTGAAAACGTTGGCGAATTCTGCGGCAGCGGAAAAGGCTATACCTTTACTACGTTTACATCGTATGATTTTTCGAAGGCTGATAACAAGGTCTGCAGCACCGATTTTGTGAGCAACAGCAGCTACACATCGGAAGCAATGACCTTTGAAAAGACCTTTACGCTCGGTGAGAAGGAATACGAGGTGTACAACCATTGCACCATCGAGAAGGAAAGCGGATGTTTGATCCAAACGCTGAAAACGATCACACCTTTCGAAGCGTTTGTTTCGACACGCGATGACGGTAATACGCAGGCGTTCCGTTTTGTGATTGTGAGCAACCTTACTTGTAAGGCACCTTCTATTACAGTTTCGGTTCGGTTTAAGGATTATGGCAATCAAGTGATCAAGAGCTATACCGGCAAACTTGCTTCCCAAAACAGCGATCTTCACCTCTATTCCGCAGTAGCGGCAAGCGGAGAGAACTACTTTGCGGCAGAAGGCTTTGCACTCTTCGGTTGCGTGATCACTGACGTGCCGGTCGGTGCTTGGGGCTCGGTGGAGCTGACTGTTACCGATACCGCAAACGGAACTTCCTATCTTGAGCCGGTTGAAATTAGGGGCTATAAAGAATATCTGAAGATGGAAACGCTTCCCGATATGTCCTCTCTCGGTGACGTGAGCGGTACCTATAACTGTGGACCCGGTCTTATGTCCGATCAGGGTGGTTATACCGAAGAAGACTCCTTTATGAAGGTGATTACGAACACCTCGAAAGAAAGATTTGAAGCCTACGTTAAGGGTCTGTCGGAACATGGCTTTACCTTTGTTTCCAAAACGACGCTTGACGGAGACGACTATTACACCTACGCAAGATACGGCTCGTTCGTGTACCTCTATTACAACAGCCGCATCAACGAGATCCGAATCATTGCCGACAACTCGAGTGACTTGCTTGCAAGCGTTATGAAGCAGGATACCGCGACGGGAAGCGGCAAAGCGGCATTCTATCAGTATTCGATCAACTATTCCGGTCATAACGCCGAAGGATACGATCCCGTGGACTACGCAGATGGCGACGGACTTGACTGCGGTATGATGTACATCCTCAAGACTGCCGACAACCGCATCATAATGGTTGACGGAGGACACAGCGGTCAGCTGTCTGCTAATGCCAGAAAAGCGCTTTTAGCATTCCTGCGCCAAATCACGGGAACACCCGAGAATAAAAAGGTGAAGATTGCCGCATGGTTTTTCACACACGCACACGGTGACCACGTGGCTGCAGCCGGAGATTTTCTGAATGGTTATACCAAGCAGATTGAACTTCAGTCGGTTATTTACAATTTTCCGTCTTATCAGGTTTTGGCAAACGGCTACGATGGCAACACCTTTACCTTGAAGGATACTCTCAACAGCCGTTATTCCGACGTACTCTACCACAAGCTTCATACCGGTGAGGTTCTTAATTTCCCCGGCATCAGCTTAGAGGCTATCTATACGCACGAGGATGCGGTTAATGCGGAGGGCTTCAGCGAGATCAAAGACTTCAACGCGTCTTCGAGTGTTGTCAGATTTAACGTGGACGGCAAGGGCTTTATGATGCTCGGCGACATTTCCAGCGTGGCTGAGGACGCTATTATGGCTATGCATAGCAAAGACTATCTGAAGAGTGACGCAATTCAGGTGGCACACCACGGCTATAACAATCTGGTTAAGTTGTATCCTGCCATTGGCGCGAAGATCGCGTTGTTCTCCAATGCCATGGATGTTTCGAAAGGATACGTTTATTACGTGGTGATGAGAACGGCAAAAGATGCATATTTCGCACATAAGTGGACCTATGGATTTACCGTGGAAGATGGTGTGATCAAAACCGAACAGATCAAGAGATACGACCAAAAGTAACAGAACTGAAAAAGATGAAACCGAGAAAACGGTTTCATCTTTTTTGCATTGACAGGAAAGCGCTTTTTGTGGTATAATAAACCATACTTATATAAGGGGGCTATATGATGATGAAAAGAAATTTGCGCTTGGCAGTGGCGGCTGTTTTGATCGCCGCGCTTGTCATGACAGTGCTGTCTTTTACGGTGTTCGGTGAAGAAACCTATACCGAAATCAGAACGGCACAAGACTTAAAATCAATGTCGGCAGACGGTAACTACCGTTTGGCTGAAGACATTGCCTTTACCGATGGTACGACATTACCCGCTTTTTCGGGTCATCTTGACGGTAACGGCAAAAAAATCACAGGCATCACAGCTCCTCTGTTTGAGTCGATTGCGGGTAAAGTATCGAATCTGACCCTTGAGGGTGCCATTACCCTGAACGGCCAGACACAGCTTGGCTCGCTTGCCAACAAGCTTGACGCATACGGCGTGGTGGATTCGGTCACGGTGAATGTTACCGTGAGCGGTAAGCGTCCTTCTGCTGCTATGGTGCTTGGCGGTATTGTCGGTCTTGCGGACGCGGGATCGGAAATCTTGAACAGCAAGAACCTTGGAGATATTACCGTGAGCGGTGCATATAATGCCGAAAACGAAAATGCCATCGGCGGTATTGTCGGTAAGATTGTGAATGATGCGAAAGTAAAGAACTGCGTGAACGCGGGCGCACTGACTGCCGATGCTACGGGCAACCAATCGGACTATAAGGGAGCGTTTGGCGGCATTGTCGGTATTTCCAACGGCACAACTTATATTGAAAACTGCTTGAACGAAGGTGATATCAAGGCCATTTCCACCACCCTTTGTACAGCGGGTATTCTCGGCAGAACCGAAACCAGCAACTCGGCTTGCCCGAATATGACAGGCTGCGTGAACAAGGGTAATATTACCAAGATTGAAAACCTCAATGAAAACTGTGCGGGTATTGCCTCCTATCTGCGTGGCGGTAATATTGAATGGAATATCAACTTCGGCGATGTGACCAACAGCAAATCACACGCATCGGGTATTGTGGGTTACTATAACGGCTCGGGTGCTACGCTGAATCTGAAAAACAACATCAATGTGGGAACAAGCAGCAATTACGCGATCATCAGCGTGAACGGTACAAACAATTTCAAACCTGCTTCCAATTTTTACTTGCAGGGAACAAGCGCTGCCAATACCGATATTAACGGTACGGTTTCCTTTACTGACAAAGCTGATCTTGTGAATAAGGTAATTGCTCTTGAGGGTACAAGGTTTGTAAAAGACTTTGAGGGAAACAAGGCAATCAATGACGGCTATCCCATTGCGGTGTGGCAGTGCACACACGAATGCGAAACCGTGAAGGATATTGAACTTGGCGAGATTTGCTCTCACTGTAACACGGTGATCCGCGCGCTTAACTGCGAACACAAGAACATCGGTGAATGGATCGTGGATCAGCCTGCTACCGAATATACCGATGGTGAGCGTCACAGAGTTTGCTCAGATTGCGGCGGTGTTCAGAAAGAAGTTATCACTGCCACCACATCGGTGAAACCGGTGGACGGCGTTTATACCGCGGAAAACATTGCCCAGCTCGCTTGGATCTTTACCAATATTGAAAACGGTACAGTTCCCGCGTCGGCAACGGTTAGGTTGGCAAAGGATATTGATACCGAAGGTAAGCTGCCTACGCTGACAGCCACCTTTACCGGTGTGTTTGACGGCAACAACAAGACCCTTTCGGGAATTAACAAAACACTCTTTAAGCAGTTCAACGGAACTGTTACAAACCTGACGCTTCGCGGTGCGATCGACGCGACTGCGATTGCTGATAACGAGATCGCCAGAAAATCCGCATCCTTTGCGCTGAACGCGTCGGGTGCTACCGTGACCGGTCTTGTTTCGTATGTGAATATCAAAGCGAAGACCGGTAACCTCAATGCAGGCGGTCTTGTTGGATACATTAAGGGTAAAAACTCGTTCACCGACTGCCGGTATTACGGCGAATACGCGGTGGAATGGACCGGAGAAGATGCCGGCATCGGCGGTATTGTGGGTTGGAGCAACCCGAGCGGCAGCGCAATCACGTTTGACAACTGTTATTTCGGCGGTAAGATCACCGTGACAGGCGGTGTAGAGGGCAGAACCGCATGGATCGGCGGCATTCTCGGAAATGAATCGCAGTCTGGTATTTACCTGAGAAACTGTCTTAGTACAGGTACGGTTGATTCCGGGATCACAAATGGTACCGACTATGTTGGCGGTATTCTCGGTATCAGCTGTTCCGGTGCTAACGTGATTGAATACTGCGTCAACAAGGGCAACTTGACCGCGCTTGTGAATGCAGGTGGTATTGTTGGTGGTATCACCGAAAACGAGGATATCGTTTTCTCTGCCAACTACGGCGAGATCAAAGCGGCAAATGCCGGCGGACTTTGCGGTATCGGCGAGGGTGTTGTTCTGACTTGCGTTTCGTCGGTTGACTTCTCTTTGGTCGGTAAGCTTTGCAGTACCAACGCGGAAGCGGTGAACAGCTATGTTTTCGATTCTTTGCAATTTGAAAAGACTGTTACCCTTGGTGGTATTGAATATAACAAATACAATGTTTGTACAATCAATAAAGCAACCGGTATTCCGGTGGCAACGCTGTCCACCGAGGATATGTTCGAGGCGTTTGTTTCGACCCGTGAAGACGGAGAAAAACAGGCGGTCCGTTTTGTGATCGTGACCAACTGCCAATTTGATACCGATTCGTTTACCGTTACGATCAAGTTTAAGGATTTTAACGGTCAGGTCATCAAGACTTACGAAGGCAAGCTCGGCGGTAAAGATCACAATCTTATCTGTATGCGGCAGTTTCGGCAAGCGGTGAAAACTACTTTGCGGCAGAAGGATGCGCCCTCTTTGGTTGCGTGATTACGGATGTTCCTGTTGGCGTATGGGGAACAGCGGAATTGACCGTAACCGACACCGAAAAGGGTACTGTATATCTTGAGCCGGTTGAAGTGGAGGGTAAGACCGAGCCTTTGACAATCGATTCGCTTCCCGATTTGACCGTTCTCGGTAGAGTGAGTGCGGTTTACAACTGTGGACCCGGTCTTATGTCCGACCGCACCGATTTTACCGAAGAAGACTCTTACATGACGGTTATTACTTCGACCAACGCAGACAAACTCAAAGCCTATGTAGAGACTCTTCCTGACCACGGTTTCAGCTTTGTTTCCAAAACCACACTTGACGGTGACGATTATTACACCTATTCAAAGTACGGCTCGCTGGTGTATCTCTACAATAACAGAAGAGCCCGCGAAACCAGAGTGATCACTGACAATTCGAGCGATCCTCTTTCTAAGATTACATACGAATACGAAAAGAAGGACGGCGAAACCACCGAGTTCTATCAGTATTCGATCAACTATACCGAAAGCAACAGGACAGGTTACGATCCCGTTCAGTATTCAGAATCGACCAGTATCAACTGCGGTATGCTGTATATCATCAAGACACCCGATAACAAACTTATCTTGGTTGACTCGGGTCATGAAACACAGTCCACCAGAGCTTCTCGTGCCGGTCTTATGAAGTTCCTTCGTGAGATCACCGATACAGCCGAGGGTGAAAAGGTGGAAATTGCCATGTGGTACTTTACACACGCGCACGGCGACCATGTGCGCCTGGCGAGTGACTTTCTGACAGAGTATCACAAACAAGTTGATCTTCAGTCTGTGACCTACAATTTCCCCTCCTATCAGGTACTTGCCAGCGGTTATGACAGCAACACCTTTACGTTGAAGAATACCATCAACAGATATTTCCCTGATGTGCTTTATCACAAGCTCCATACCGGCGAAGTTCTGAATTTTGCGGGTGTTCAGCTCGATGTTGTTTATACCCACGAGGATGCGGTTGCGGCAAACGGTACCAGCGAGATCGGCGACTTCAACTCCACGTCCACTGTTCTCAAAATCACGATGGACGGCAAGACGATCATGCTTCTTGCTGACATCAGCGATGTTGCGGAAAGTGCAATTACAACAATGCATACCAGAGATTATTTGAAGAGTGATGTGGTTCAGGTTTCGCATCATTGTTTCAACTATCTCAATATACTGTATCCGATCATCGATGCGGATATTGCAATTTTCCCGCAGTCGGCTTACAATGCTAAGGCTGGTAATACCGGCAAGTATAACTCGGTGATGAAATATGCAAGCGAAGAGTATTTTGCACACAAATACACATACAAATTTACCGTGGAAGATGGCGTGATCAAGTCAGAAGCGCTTCCCAGATACGACCAGCGATAACCGATCCGAAAAAGCCATTTCTTACGAGATGGCTTTTTCTTTGTTTGGACTTGAAAATTGAAGAAAAATAGTTTATACTGATACTACCGTGAAGGGGGGATACCCATGAGAATTGAAAACGACAAAAAGATATTTGCCGCAGGGTACCCTGCCATTGTACCGTTTTTGATGGAAGAATACCGCGGAGAAGTTTCTTTTGAAATCTATTCGGGCATTCGCAAGGAAGTTCGCTTGTTTGAAAAGGATTTCCAAGGACGTTATTTTACCGAAAGGGCGCTTGCAAGCATTTCATCGTCGATCGACCCTTACATCGAAGCGCACGGTTACGAGCGCGACAAAAAAGGCGCGACACGCTATTATTACTCGTATGAAGCCAAAGATCGGGAAGCAATTGATACGTCTTTGATTCAGAAAAATACTTGTCTTTTGACAAAGGAGATTGCCGAGAGTGCGAAAAATCGCACGACCTTTTCGCTCTCAGACCTTGTGGAGAAAGGGCTTGCGGCGTTTGTAACTGTGATCGACGG
This sequence comes from Clostridia bacterium, assembly GCA_017395715.1. Taxonomy (GTDB): domain Bacteria; phylum Bacillota; class Clostridia; order Oscillospirales; family CAG-272; genus RGIG1993. Next base: position 12,005 of record JAFQNZ010000114.1, read on the forward strand.
AGACGTGGTTTCGGTTGCCACGGTGAACGAAACGCTTGAAAACACCAACTGTCTTGAAGTGACGGTGGAAACCGCTGTTTTGCATCGTGGAAAAAAATATGCCGAGTCGAACGTTGCCGCCATAACGGCGTATCTTTTGGAACAAGGGGCAACGGTTGCTTACTGTTGCCGCAACACCAACACGAAATCCAACAAAATTGCCCGCCGTGTGGGCTTTGAAAGGGTGGGGCGCTTTTATGCCGTTTCCGCCTACCGTAGATAGAAAAAGTGAGTAAAGAGTATGGCATTTGATGCAGGAATGGTGGGCGCCGTTGCCCACGAGATCAGCGAAAGAATCAGCGGCGCGCGAGTGGAAAAGGTTTATCAGCCCGAAAAAGACGAGCTTGTTTTGGCGCTTCATACCAAAGAGGGGAATCTGCGCCTTTCGATCGCGGCGGGCGCGAACAATCCGCGCATTGGATTTGTGACAAGACAGAAAGAAAATCCGCCCACGCCGTTTTTGTTTTGCACCCTTGCGAGAAAGCATCTGACAGGCGCGAAGATTCTGTCTGTCAGACGGGTGGATTTTGAGCGCGTGGTGGAGATCGCATTCGATTCGCGCGACGAGATGGGCTTTTACGAAACCAAATATATCTATGCTGAGATCATGGGCAAGTACAGCAATCTGATCTTTACCGACAAGGACAAAAAGATCCTTGGCGTTTTGCGCCCTGTGGATTTTACCACAAGCACCAAGCGTCAGCTTCTTGGCGGTATGTTCTATGAGTTGCCGCCGAAGCAGGATAAGCTGTCACCGCTTGAACTTTCAAAAGAGGAGTTTATGGCGCGTGCTGAAAAATCGCCCGATATGGCGACTGAAAAGTTCATTACCTCAAACTATATGGGCATTTCCTCCCTTGTGGCAAGGGAGATTGCCTGCCGTTCGGTTGAGCGGATCGGTTTATCGCCCGCTTTTGTGTGGGATGTCTTTTCTTCTTTTGCCGAGAGCCTACAGAACAACGAATACCGCCCGACGATCGTGTATGAGGGGAACAAGCCGATTGCCTATTCCTTTATGCCGATCAAGCAGTACGGCGATGGCTTTCGCGTAGAGGAGCGAGCGTCATGCTCCGAAGTGATCGAAGAATTTTTTGATGAAAAGGACAATCTTGAGCATTCGAAAAAGCGCGCTTCCGACCTTTTCAAGCTTGTGACCAATGCCAAAGCGCGTCTATCAAAAAAGCTTGCCTTGCAGGAAGCGGAGCTTGCCGAGTGCGCCAAGAAGGAAGAATACAAGCGTGTGGGCGATCTCATTACCGCCAATATGTATCAGCTAAAGCGCGGCATGACCAAGGTTAAGGTGGTCGACTATTACGACGAGGAAATGCCTGAGGTGGAGATCACGCTCGACGCCCGTCTTGCCCCTGCGCAGAACGCGCAAAGCTATTACAAAAAGTACAACAAAGCCAAGCACGCCGAAAAAGAGCTTGCTTTGCAGATCGAAGCGGCGCGTGAAGAACTTGTCTATATTGACACGGTTGCCGATTCGCTTGAGCGTGCGGTAGGGCAGAGCGAGCTTGACGAGATACGCCGAGAACTTCTTTCGGCAGGTTACGGCTCAAAGATCAAAAAAGCCGCGGCGGCAAAGCCGATCAAGACCAAACCGATGGAATATTTGACAAGCGGCGGTTACCGCCTATTGTGCGGCAAGAACAATCTGCAAAACGATTATATTACCACCAAGGTGGCATCGAAGAGCGACTGGTGGTTCCATGTGAAAAACGCACCCGGCTCGCACGTCATTCTGTTCCTCGATGGCAAGGACGAGCCTGACGCCAAGGATTTCACCGAGGCGGCGGCGCTTGCGGCATTCCATTCTTCGCTCTCAAGCGGCGAGAGTGTGGCGGTGGACTATACCGAGGTGCGCTATATCAAAAAGCCGGCAGGCGCAAAGCCGGGCTTTGTGACCTACACGACCTATTGGACGGCGTATGTGACGCCCAAGGATTTGAAATAAGATGATAAACAAAGAAAGATTTCTCGAAGCGGTGGATACCGTGATCATTGAAACGCGTGATCGAAACGGCATCGGCAGACTTGCGGAAAAGGTGCTTCATGCCTCGCTCAAACTCTATCTTGACCCCGACCGATCGCATCACGAGGTCAAGGTCGGCTCGCACGTTGCCGATATTTGCAACAGCGACGGCATTGTGGAGATACAGACAGGCAGCTTTTCACCTCTTAAACCCAAGCTTGCGGCATTTTTGCCCGAGTACCCTGTGACGGTGGTGCATCCGATCGCGAACAAAAGAAGACTGATCTGGATCGACCAAAACGGTGAGTTTTCCGCCCCGCGTGTTAGCCCCGTGAAGCGTCAGGTGATGCGCGTGTTCGGCGAGCTTGTGAAGATTTTGCCATATCTTACGCATGAGAATTTTCGTTTTAAGCTTGTGACGCTTGATCTTGACGAATACCGCATGGTGAGCAAAAACGGCGGCAAAGGGCGGGGTACACGGCGCTATGAGCGCATTCCGACCGCTTTATGCGAGGAGATCGTGTTTTCTTCACCGTCCGATTATGCGGCTCTGCTACCCGAAGGCTTGCCGAACGAATTTGATACCAAAACCTTTGCCGAGGTGACGAAATTAAAAGGGCGGTATCTCAGCGCCGCCTTAAAAGTTTTGACCGAGCTTGGCATTTTCTCGCGTCAGCGCGAAGGGAAAAGCGGATATCGGTATCAGAGAGTGGTAATCTGAAAATACACCACAAGAGTTAAAGGATAGGTTTGTCATTATATAATTATTGAGATATGCTTATTATGGCGTGAGGTCTTGAGATAATAGGGAATTTTTTTAATAAAAAAGGTTTTAGATAAACAACATCTAAAACCTTTATTTTTCTATATTATGATTTTTTATAAATTCTTTTATGTCTGTAAGCAATTTTATATCTTCGTCAGAGAAGGATTCAAATTCATATAAATTCAAAAGATACCGAGGATCAAGCTTTAAAATTTGGCAAATTCTTCGAAACTGTTCAAGGTTTGGTTCTTGAACGTCGCGCTCGATTTTAGAATAATTTGATTGATTCATAGGTATGAGCTCGGCTATAACCTTTTGCGAAAGGTCCATATCCTCTCGTTTGTTTCGTATTTTTTCTCCAATAGTCATATTGCATCCCTCCTTACAAAATTATTATAGCATTCTTAACTAAAAGTATTGACATATAGTTAAAAATATGCTAATATAAAACCGCACAGTTAAAATTTAACTACAAAAATGAAAATGAAAGAGGAAATGAAAAATGTCAGATTACGAAACCAAGGATACTGTGGAGCAGAATTTTGTTGATAAACAAAAGGTAGATATGTTTTTGATGACTAATCAAAAGTATTTTCCGATGGAAAAGATTATGTTTTTGAAAGAGAAGCTTTATAAGCTTGACGATTCTAAGTTTTCTATGGTGTCTTGTATAGAGATGAAGGATCCTACCACGATACTTATTATATCATTATTTCTGGGTAGTTGGGGCGTTGACAGATTTATGCTTAAAGAAACAGGTATGGGCGTACTGAAGCTGTTGACGGGAGGATTGTGCGGAATTTTGACAATTATCGACTGGTTCACAATACAAAAGAAAGCAAAAGAAATGAACTTTAACAATTTGATGCTGATGATCTAAAGTACTATGAAAAAAACAACAATAAGGCATATTCAGTATTTTTTTATAATAAGCCTTTTTGTCTGTTTGATAACGGTCTCGGATATAGGATGTCCTATATTATTTTTTATCCATATTCCTTGTCCTGCTTGCGGTAGTACAAGAGCTCTGTTGTCATTAATCAAATTTGATTTCAAAGGATATTTATATTATCACGCACTAAGTCTTCCGTTATTAGTATCGGTATGGCTAATGGTACATATCAAGTTGTTAAAAAAACAGAAGGTTATCGGTGTATTTGTATTCTCGGTAGTAATACTCAATTTTTTATACTACTTAATAAGGCTATATTACGGCTTTATTCAAGGATAAAGAATCCAAAACTGCATTTTATAAGAAAAAGAAGACTATGTTGCCTATTTGAGGGAAACATTGTCTTCTTTTTGCGCGTTTTTACAGATTTATTTTTATTTCCGTTTATCCTCCACCAGATAATCGCCGTACAACAGTGTAGTCTCTTCGCTTTCTTTGATATAGTTGCCTGTGTTGCCTTGCACCACGGTATCGGCTTTGAAGACGTAGGGATCGGATTTGGATTTTAAGCCAAAAGCGCCGTAAAAGACTACGTCATACTGCTGATCCATCACGCCGAAGCGGATATCGAAGATCGTGGGTGCGTTTTCTTTGAGATACAAGAGTTTCTTGTTGGCAAGTTTGATCTCAATGGCAGAGACGTTGTATTCGGTTTTGTCTTTGTGTGTGGCAAGGGCGATGTCATTCCACAAGACGGTGTCTTTCGGCGTGTAATAGATGACGTCGATGCCTGTTCCTTGGGCGTACTGATACAGCTTTTCGGCGTTGTCGCTTCCTTTTGGCAACAACAGATGCCTGATGCTGTCACGCTCAATCAGCGTTTTGACTATTTGGATATGCGCGGCGCGGCAGTTGGTCAGCATGAGCGTGTCGGTTTTGACCGACGGAAATTCGTTTTCGATGGTTTCAAAGCTTTCGAGGATAAACTGCGAGGAATACGAAAAGTCTATCACCATCCCTTTGGTATCGTGGTAAAGAAGCAGGGAATCACTTGTTTGATTGGTGTGATAATAGACCCTCTCTTTGTGTTGCCAAGTGCTGTCCGCTATGGCAATGCCTATGTTGGCGGTGACAAAAAAGAGAAGGATCAGAGCAAGCGGAAGGAAGTTGTGTTTCTTTTTTACCATCAAAACACCAAGGGTGATTAAGAGAAGCAAAATGAGAAACGGCACGAAGGGGTAATTCAGCGAAAAAGAAAGCGAGGCAAAGCCGTGACCGGCGGTGGCAAGGGCATAGACTGCCTTTGACAAAAGGTTGAAGCTCCCCGTGAGAAGCGGTAACAGCACAGGAAAGGGCAAGCAAAGAAATACAAGAGGAATACATCCCAAAAGAAGCGTGAAGAGGGGCGTGAAAACGAGGTTGGAGAGAAATGTGAAAATAACGACCTTGCTGTTCATAGCATACAGAATCGGTAAAATGAAAGCCGTTGCCGAAAGGGAGAGGGCAAAAGAGGAGATAATACTTTGTACGGCATACGAAAAAAGACGGGGTGGTATGCGCTTTTGATGAAAGAAGGGCTTTTTGAAAAGGTTTGTTAAAACAGGATTGGCGATGAGCAGAATGCCGAGCGTTGCCGCAAAAGAGAGGAGCAGACCTGCATCAAGAATCGATGCGGGTGAGAGTAAAACGATCAATGAGGTGGCAACGAGCAAGGCTGTGACACTGTCTTTATGACGGTGAGAGAAAAAGGAAAAATAGAAGAGCAGCAACATACCGCCCGATCGGAGCATGGAGGGCGCAAAGCCCGTTAGCGCCATATAGAAAAGTGTAATGGCAGTCAGTAAGGGAAAGGCGATGCGTCGTTTGACGGCAAAGTGCGACAAAAACGATGCGATACCGCCGATGAGGATCGAAAGATGCAGACCGCTGACCGCAAACAGATGTTGAATGCCAAGCGCGGAAAAGCCTTCCTTGACGGGTGCTTCAATAGTACTTTTATCGGCAAGGAGAAGTGCTTTTGCCATGGCAGAGCCGTCTTCGCTGAGATGATCGTCAAAGGTCTTGGAAACCGAAGAACGAATGCCTGAAAGCAGGACGGCAGGGGTCTTGACATTCTCTGCGATGATGTCAAAATAATTCGTCTCGCCTTGCAAAAGCTTGCCGCTTGCCATTTCCTGTTTGTTTAAGAAAGAGTTGCCTTCGGTGGTTTCCAAGTTGAACTTACCTTCAACCATATCGCCCGCAATCGGAGAAAGCGAGCGGTTGAAGGTGATGAGCGAGCCTTGGATATTGACTTTCTTTTGATCAATGGCAAGGAAAACCCCTTCAAACTCGGATAGTTTATCGTAAGTTTTGACA
>JAFQNZ010000115.1 GCA_017395715.1 Clostridia bacterium
AGCGCAAGCGTGCAGTTTCATGCAACCCCCGATGTGGAGGACTGGGAATTTTTCTGTGAAAACGGCGGGCAGCCCCGTAAATACCCTTTCAATGAAAAAGATTTTGCGCCCCAAGTGATCGATACCGACACTTGGGCAAACATGGCAAAGGCGGCAGGCTGCCGTTTTGCGGCGCTGACCACCAAGCATCACGAGGGTTTTTGTCTGTGGCACACCGATGCCACCGAGCATTCGGTGAAAAACGCCACCGTCAAAACCGACGTTGTGGCAAAATATCTTGACTCCTTCCGAAAGGTCGGCATCGAAGCGGGACTTTACTTCTCAATCCTCGACCTCACCGAGGGCATCAGCCGCAACAAGCCTTTCACCGAAGAAAACGCCCTCTTTATTGAACAGCAAGTCACCGAGCTTCTCACGCACTACGGCAAGATCCCCTTTTTGATGGTGGACGGTTGGAACTCCCCCTGGGGCGGCCCGTCTTTTACGGATTTTCCCTTCTCTCGCCTTGACGCCCTTGTCAAGCGTTTGCAGCCCGACTGTCTTCTTTTGAACATCGGTTGGCCTTATTCGCTTGCCGGCAGTGACGTGGTCTTTTACGAAAACGCGGCAGGGCAAGAGCTTTCAGGCGATTTTTCAGGCCCCGGTGTTTCCTGCAATAAACTCACCGATACCTGGTTTCACCGCGACGAAGACCGTGAAAAGCCCACAAAAAGCGCCGATTGGGCGGTGGAGAAAGCGCACGCCTATTTCACAAAGAACGTCAATTTCATGCTCAACATCTCCCCCGATGAAAACGGCTGTGTGGATCAGAATTTGATCGATACCTTCACCGAAATCGGCAAGAAGATTGAGTTTCCTGCACCTCTCGAAAGCCTCCCCGACGGCTGGTTGGTTGCCGAGCGATAAAACCACCACGAATCAAAAAACCCTGTCTCTCAAAAGAGACAGGGTTTTTGTCAAAATATGTTATACGTTTGCGTTTGTGGTTTCGGACGTTTTTTCTTCAATCGTGCCGCCACAATGGATACAGAATTTTTCTCCTTGCTTGGCAACTGCGCCGCATTTACTGCAGGCATATTCTGCCGAATGCTTCACGTGCTGTTCAACCGCACCGCCACAAGCACTGCAGAATTTGTCAGAGGCTTTGGCCTTTTTGCCGCACTGGGTGCATGCGTACTCGACAGGAAGCTTAGCTCTCTTTTCAACCGCACCGCCACAAGCGCTGCAGAACTTATCGACAGCCTTTGCTTTTTTACCGCACTGGGTGCATACGTACTCAACGCTTTCAACCGTAGTACCCTGGGGAATCTTTTCAGCAAGAAGCTTGAGAGCCACAGCGGCGCCTACGCTGAGAATCAACGCAATGTACGCCCCAACACGAAGCGAAATGCCGGCTTCGTATTCGTGACCGTAAATAGACTGGCTTTCTGTGTTGCTGAAAGCATAGATCAAAAGGAAAACGAAGAGAAGAATGTTAAGCGCGGCAAAGCCCAATACGCCAAGTTTAGCATACTTTTCGCTTACATATTTTTCAACTTGTTCGGGCAGAGTCGAAAGTACGCCAAATACCTTCAGAAGACCGATCACGCCGATGGCAAGAAGCGCAATGCCGAGAATCAGAACGAGAATCTGAACGAGTGAGGACATTGCACCAAAAAAGTCCTCTTCCCAAAGATTCATGATGCCATAACCGGATTTAGTTAAAAGGGTTTCACTTTCGCCGTCTGCCGCCACATATGCACCGAGATACGGGAAGGCGAACAAAATAAAATTGAATACGCCGAAGAATGCACAGAACGTGTAGGCAAGATTGTTTTTGATTTTTTCCAACATACTAACAAAATCTCCTATTAAAAATGATTTATCAGTGGTACTGATAGCGTCAGAGGCAATTCAAAGCCTCAATATCGGTTCAATTATAAATGAATATTCCAAATTTGTCAACCGGTTCTCACCGAAAATGTAACAGTATTTGACCCATTTTTAACAAAAATTCAAAAAACACATTCTAATCCTCTGTACGCAAAAAGGCACTTGCGACAAAACTGTCACAAGTGCCTTTGCGTTATGTATATTCCCTTACAGACCAAGGGCCGCCGCACCGATGATGCCGGCATCGTTGCCGAGGGTTGCGCGTGTGATGGTTGTCTGCTTATCCGAGTTGCGGGCGAAGTTTTCCTTGCCTACGATCTCGCGAAGAGGCGCCATCAGGTATTCGCCTTCGTTGCAAACACCGCCGCCGATGCAAAGCACTTCGGGCTGGAACACGTTGATCACGTTGGTCAGACCGCAAGCAAGGTAGCTGACATACATATCCACCACTTCGGCGCCCGCCTTGTCGCCCTTTCTCTTTGCCTGGAAGGCTGTCTTGCCGCTGACGGTGTCAATACCGCCGCAAAGCTCCCACATGAGAGAATCCTTGGCTTCCGCCATTTTTTCCTTGGTCATGTTGATAAGACCGGTAGCGGAAGAATAAGTTTCCCAGCAACCGCGTCTGCCGCAGGTGCACTGTCTGCCGTCTTTTTCAATCACGATGTGACCAAGCTCAGCGCCTGCGTGGTTGAAGCCCGAGTAGATCTTGCCGTCGATAACGATACCGCCGCCAACACCTGTGCCGAGGGTGATCATCACAGCGCAGGATGCGCCCTTTGCCGAGCCAACGAGTGCTTCGGCAAGAGCCGCGCTGTTGGCATCGTTGTCAATATACACTTTTTCGATGCCGAGCTTTTCGGAAAGCACTTTGGCGATCGGATAGTTGTACATCACGATATTGTTCGAAAATTCCACAACGCCGGTCGCGCTGTTGCAAGTACCGGGGGAAGCAATGCCTGCATATGCCATGTCGGCAATTGTCAGGTTGTTGTCGGCAAGAAGCTTTTTGCAAAGTGCCGCCATGTCGTCCATCACAACGTCAATGCCTCTCTGCGCGCCGGTGGGAACAGATGCCTTTGCCACGATATTGAGTTTTTCATCTACGATACCTGCGGCAATGTTGGTACCGCCAAGGTCGATTCCGAGATAGTACATAGTATGTCTCCTGTCAAAATAAAAATTTTTATGTTGATGTTTTTTCGTTCAAATGGGAATACGCAATCGAAAACAGTTCTCTTGCGCGGCTCTCGTTGCCCGAAAGCCAAAGGTAGGCAAACAGCGCCTCAAAGCCGGTAGCACGCCTGTACTCCACGGCGGTTGCACTCTTGGGAATGGCAGATACATGATTGTTGCGCCCGCGCTTAAAAGCGGCAAGCTCGTCCTCGGTTAAAAGCGGCAAAATGTTTTCAAGCGCCGCGCTCTGTGCCGTTGCCTTCACATACTTCATCGCCTCGCGGTTGAGTTTTCCCACACCGCCAATACCGAGCGAGAGCAGATGCTCGCGTGTGAGAAGCTCCACCACCGCGTCACCAAAATAGGCAAGCTCTTGGGCTGATATCTGATTCGGGTTCATCATAACGCCTCCGGGTCAGCTTTCGGGATCGCGCTGCTTGATGAACAACACAAGCGCAATCAGAATCGTGCCCGTAGCAAGCACCACAGCAGAAAGAACCGCGGTTTGGCTCGGCTGGCGTACCACCTCTTCGGTGGTGATCGGAGCGGTATCGCTCGTCACAACGCCTGTGGAAGTGATCTCCTCTTCCGCGCCGTTGGCATAAAAATAATCCACAATGGGAGAAACGCCGATGGCAATCGAGATCACCATCAAAACGATCAGTAAGATAACAAGTTTCTTTTTCATAGCGACCCTTTCAAAAGAAAACCAATATACCGCATTCAGTATAGCATATCCCCCACGAATTGTCAATAATGTGTTCGGTTTGTTTTTAGCAATTTGTTCTGTTGACAAAACTTGGCTTACTGCCACCGCGAAAACAAGCCTTGATTGTGTAGGGGCGCACCTGTGTGTGCGCCCCTATTTTGGTTTCATCTAAAACTTTACATTGGTCAATTCCGCGAGATCCGACCGTGAAACGGTCGCCCTGCGCTGCGCTTGGGTTTCGACTGCACACCGCCCCGTGTCATCCTGAGCGACGCGAAGCTGGAGCTACAGCTCCCGTCGAACTTTTGGGGCAAGCCCCAAAAGCACGAGGCGCAGCCGAAGTGGGATCTCGGGCGGTGTTCCGCTCAAGATGACACGCGGGGCGAGATTGCGCCAAGTTACACAGTACCACCTTGATAACCTTATGAACCACTGTTGCGGAGGCTTTCTTTCACTTCGCAAATTGACTATTATACAGCTCAGCATAAAAGCCGCCTTTGGCAAGAAGCTCTTTATGGTTTCCCTGCTCCACGATGTTGCCCTCGCGCATCACAAGGATCTTGTCGCAGTGCATAATCGTGGAAAGACGGTGCGCCACGATAAAGGACGTGCGTCCTTTCATCATGTCGGCAAACGCCTTTTGGATGCGGATCTCGGTGCGGGTATCGATTGAAGATGTCGCTTCATCGAGAATCAGCATGGGAGGCAGTGTGAGCATCACGCGCGCGATGCAAAGAAGCTGTTTTTGTCCCTGCGAAAGTCCGTCGCCGCCCTCTTTAATCACGGTATCATAGCCCTTGGAGAGGCGCTTGATGAAGCTGTGCGCGTGCGCGGCTTTGGCGGCGGCGATCACATCCTCACGGCTCGCTTCGGGGTTACCGAATGCAATATTCTCATGCACCGTGCCGGCTTTCAGCCAAGTGTCCTGCAAGACCATGCCGACTTGTTTTCTAAAGGAATGGCGGGTGACGCGGCGAAGATCGTGCGAGTCCACCGTGATCCTGCCCTTGTCCACGTCGTAAAAGCGCATAAGCAGATTGATGACGGTAGTTTTACCGCATCCCGTGGGGCCTACAATGGCGATCCGCTCGCCGGGATTTACCGAAACACTAAAGTTTTCAATCAGCTTTTTGTCCTTGCTGTAAGAGAACGAAACATCGTCAAACGAAACCGCGCCCTCGGCGTGTTCCATCACAAAAGCGTTGGCGTCATCGGGGATTTCGGACGGCTCGTCCAAAAGGTCAAATAAGCGCGACGCCGAAGCGAGCGCATTCTGAAACTCGGTCAAAACGCCCGAAATTTCATTGAACGGCTTGGTGTATTGGTTGGTGTAGGAAAGCAGACAAGTGAGTTCCCCCACCGTAAACGCCACCTCAGCATCCTGTGTGGCAATCACGGCAAGCGCGCCCACCATTGCCACCGCGGCATACACCACGCTGTTCACAAATCGCGTGGTGGGGTTCACAAGCGAAGAATAAAAGATCGCGCTGAGAGAGCATTTACCGAGTCTTTCGTTCACTTCGTCGAACTTGTCAAGTAGCTCATCCTCTTGCGAAAAGGCTTTCACAAGCTTCAAGTTGCCCACTGTTTCATCGATGATAGCCGTTTGCTCGCCCTTGGTTTTTGATTGCAGGCTGAACATTTTATAGGTGCGGCTGCCGATGAATTTTGCCACAAAAAGCGAAAGCGGCGTGAGAAGGAACACCACAAGTGCCACCTTCCAGTTGATCACCAGCATGAACACAAGTGTGCCGAGAATCGTGACAACGCCTGTGAACAGCTGTGAAAAACCGAGTAGCAAGCCGTCCGAGAAGGTATCCACATCGGCGATGATGCGGCTGACAATGTCGCCCGCGGGATGGCTGTCAAGATAGGAAAGCGGCAGAGTCTCCAGCTTTTCGAACGCATCGTTGCGAAGATCGCGCGCGATCTGGAAAGTCATGCGGTTGTTGAGGCTCGTCATGCCCCAGTTGACAAGTGCTGTGAAAAGCACAATGAAAAAGGCTTGCCACAAAATGTCGGTAATACCTGCCATATCCACGTTGCCCTTGCCCACAATCAGGTCAATGGCATCGCCGATCAAAATCGGGAACCAAAGGGTCAAAAAGACCGAAAGACAGGCAAAAAAGAGGGCAATACCAAGCAGTATTTTATATTTGCCGATATAGCGAAGCACACGCTTCAAGGTGCCTTTTTTGGCTTTTTCCTTTGCCATTATGCTTCACCTCCCGACTGAAACTGCGTATCGTAAATTTCTTTATACAGCGGACAGGAAGCAAGAAGCTCGTCATGCGTACCCATACCCACCGCTTCGCCGTCGTCAAGCACAACAATCTTGTCGGCATAC
>JAFQNZ010000015.1 GCA_017395715.1 Clostridia bacterium
CGAAGCTCGTCTGCCGAAAGCTGTCTTTGTGCGAGGGTGGCGAGCGAGAGAATCTGCTTGGCGGCCATTTCCGCAAAGGGAGTGCCTGCGTTTTCGCCGAGTGTTTTCACAAGCGAGTTTTCGCTGTTGAGGATGAGTTTTTGTCCGCCGGGCGGCATCATGCCTGCGGCGGCGCCGTACATTTTCATCATGTCGGCAAAGCGGCGTTCTTCTTCCGAGATTGTGAGAAGGGCGGGGATGCTTGTATCGGCAAGGGCTTCGAATTTCACGTCAAGCGATTCGTTACCGCTGACTTTTTTGAAGAGCGTAACCACAGCTTCGTTTTCATACACTTCGCCATCGGCTTTCAACATGTCGGTATCGGCATCAATGCGCAGGAATTTGACCTTTTGTTCCGCTTCGATGAAGGAGATGAATTCAAGATCAAGGGGACCCGAAAGCTCGCAAACGGCAATGCCTTTGTCTTCAAAGAGTTTCACATACTGCGCTTGCTGAATCTTGTCGGAGGTATAGTAGATTTTGTTTTCGTGTGTGTCTTTTGCTTTTTCAAGATATTCGTCGATCGAAAGGTGCTTGCCGTCGGTCAGGGTGAGAAGCAGGGCTTTCTTGACGCGCTCATAGAATTTTTTATCGCGCAAAGCACCGTATTCGAGGAAAATCTTAATGTCCTTCCAAAAGCCTTTGTAGTCTTCGCGGCTGTTGTTGAAGAGTGAAATGATCTTGTCGGCAACTTTTTTGGTGATGTGCTGTGAGATCTTGGCAACATAACCGCTGTTCTGAAGATAAGAGCGCGAAACGTTCAAGGGAAGCTCGGGGCAGTCAAGCACGCCACGGAGCATGAGAAGATATTCGGGGATGACTTCCTTGAGATTGTCTGCCACGAAAACTTGGTTGTAATACAGCTTAACTTGTCCTTCTAAGGTGTCGTATTCATTCTTGATCGAGGGGAAGTAGAGAATGCCCTTGAAGTTGAGCGGATAGTCGGCGTCAAGATGGATCTGGAAGAGCGGCTCGCGATAGTCGCGGAAGACCTTTTGGTAAAATTCCTTGTATTCTTCATCCGCGCATTCGGAGGGGCGCTTGAGCCAAAGCGGATGGGTATCGTTGATGGGGGAAGCGTCTTTTTCCTCTTTTCCTGCAACCGAAAGGAAAATGTCCACCGGCATGAAGGCGCAGTATTTGTCAAGCACTGCACGGCATTTGGCTTCTTTGAGGTATTCTTTGCCTTCGTCGTTGATATGCAGAATGATATCGGTGCCGCGGCTCTTTTCTTCTGCGTAAACTGCTGCTGTGTATTCGCCGCTGTCGTTCAGGGTCCAGTGAACAGCCGGAGCGTCGGTGTAGGATTTTGTGATGATCTCCACGGTATCTGCCACCATAAAGGCAGAATAAAAGCCGAGACCGAAGTGACCGATGATGCCGCCGGCGTTATCGCCTTTTTCGTACTGCTCAATGAAGTCGGCAGCGCCCGAGAGGGCGATGTTGCCGATGTATTTTTCCACTTCCTCGGCGGTCATACCGATGCCGTTGTCCGAAACGGTCAGCGTATTTTCATCTTCATCAAGGGTGACGGTGACGGAAAACACTTCGCTTTCGTCAAGCGAAGTTTCGCCGAGCGAGGAGAGGCGTTTTAATTTGTTGACCGCGTCGCAGGCATTGGAAACCAGCTCGCGCAGAAAGATTTCTTTTTCGGAATACAGCCATTTTTTGATGACAGGGAAGATGTTTTCGGTCTTGACCGAAATACCGCCCTGCTTTACAGTTTCGTTAGATTCAAAAGTCATTGCGGGATTTCCTTTCTTGGGGTAGGGACGAAAAAAGTTTTCAAAAAAACTCCACCACCTTGTATTATACCTCATTATAGGCGAAAAGTCAATTGTTTACGCTGTATTTTATCGAAAAAACAAGCTAAATCAGAAGCGTTTCTACGGTGGAGGCGATTTTTTCTTTGTTGAGCGTTTCCTTTGGTAGGTCGGTGTTTTCTGAAAACAGCAAAAGTGCAAACTGCTGTTTGCTGAAGCGGCAGAAATATTCGCCGTCGGTTACGATGCTTTTCAAAAGCTGCTCGATCTTTTCAAGGTTTTTTGGGCTGTCAACTGTCAGTAGCGCAAATGTATAGCACCTGTTGGTTGCTCTTTTAGCCAAGGAAAAGACGGCGGCAAACGCATCGCCAGACAATGCCTCGCCTTGCTTTGCACGGCTTTCTATAAAAGCTGCGGCTTGCTCGGCGTTTTCGGCTGTTTCACCCAGCGTGAGGGAGTCTTTGAGTTTTCGAAGTTTTGCCGAGGGTCTAATGTGAAAATGAGCATCGAACAAACGCTCAACGCTTTCGTAAAGCGAAAACGCAAGAGCCGTTTCTCCTTGCTCGGCAAGTGCGCGGATCTTAAAATAATAGAAAGTCTCACAGTACGGGTCAATCGCAATGCCTTCGCTTGCCATGCGGATGAGGTCATTGAATTGACTTGTGTGATAGAGAACCGGAAAATAGTCTTCGCAAAGGGCGATGTATTTGTCGTGATAGTCTTTGGTGAGCGGTGCGGCAAAATCTTCACCGAACAGCGGGGCAAGGTACTTGCCCTTGTAGAGCGAGAAGAGTGTGCGGAAAAGAAACAGGGCGCGGTCGGGGTCGCGCGTGGCAAGGAAGCTTCCTTGTTCGGATAGCTCTCGGTACACCTCGTCAAAACGGTCGGTGTCCGATGTGATGACAAGCTCGGGCGAAAAGCGGATGGCGCCGTCCTGAACGATCAGTTCGAGGTTGGGTTCTTCTTCCTGCAAGGGGGCAAGATAGGTGCGGATGCGGTGGATCGTGGTTTTCACAAGGCTGTCGCTCCCCGCGGCGTAGGAAGCGGGTGATCCCTCATGTAAAAATGCCGAAAAGTCGCGCAGGGAAATCCGTTTGTTACGGTTGGCAAACAGATAGACCATCGCACGGAACACGCGCGGCGCGTGAAGCGATTCTTCTGTGATCTCCTTGCTTGCGGTTCTGATTGAAAATGGCCCGAATAGCGACAGTTTCAGCATAGCCTGTCTCCTTTTTGTGTGTTTCTTTTACCATTATACAAAATAGAAAAGAAAATTGCAAGAGGAATGCAAAACAAAGCCCCCGATTTCTCGGGGTGCGTACAAGCGGATAGGGAAAAATTGATTGAATGAATGGGCGAAAATTTGTAGGGGTCGGCGCCTCGACGACCCGAGAACGATCAATTACCATTTTGCAAAATTTGATTGCATTAGGACAGTCGAGGACGCCTGTCCCTACCGGGTGGTTGCGTTTTTGCGGTGAAACAAGGTTGGTTGTGAATTGCTGTATTATCAATCCCATCTCAAAAAAATCGGTTGCAAAATGCGGCGAAATGTGGTAGAATGGCAAAAGAAAGAGTCAAACAAAGGTGGGTAAGCTATGGAAAAGGTTTCATGGAAGGGTGGCGCGCTACTCGCGCCGTTGCCTGCGGTGATGGTGTCCTCGGGGACGCTTGAAAAACCGAACGTGATGACGGTGGCATGGACAGGCATTATCAACACACAGCCCTCAAAGACCTACATTTCGGTTAGAAAATCGCGCTATTCGTATGATCTCATTAAAAACAGCGGCTCATTTGTAATCAACCTTGTGCCGTCAACGCTTGTGAAGGCTTGCGACTTTTGCGGTGTGCGATCGGGCAGGGATATTGACAAATTCAAATTCTGCAACTTAACGGCGGAAGCATCCTTTTCGGTGGATGCGCCCTCGATTGCCGAATGCCCCTTGTCGCTTGAATGCCGCGTGAGTGAAATCATTGAGCTTGGCAGTCACGATATGTTCCTTGCCGATATTGTATCGGTGGCGGTGAAAAAGGACTTGATCGATCAAAACGGCAGACTTGCGCTTGAAAAAGCGGGGCTTCTTGCTTATGTGCACGGCGAATACTTTACGCTTGGCAAAAAAATCGGCTCGTTTGGCTATTCGGTGAAGAAAAAACGCAAGCCGAACAAAGTTAAAATTGACAAATCGAAAAAATCGTGATACAATAATAAGAGTGATTACCACCTTGAAGGAGGTTTTGTTATGAGTCTTCTTTTGTCTTTGATGAGTGCGTTTGCCTCGGCAGGCGTGTTTTATCTCACAGGGCTTTATACCGATTGGTATTGGTATTTTCTGCCGCTTGTTCTGTTTATTCCTTTTTATCTTGTTTCTTTTTTGCTTGTTGTTTTGTTTGCCGGCTTTGTTGGGTTGTTCTTCAGCAAGAAAAAGCCTGTGGAAAAGCCGCATCCGTGGTTTTATATGATTACGGTGAACGCCATCCGTCAGGTGTTGATGATCCTTCGCATCAAGGTGCGCGTTTCGGGGCTTGACAAACTCCCCAAAGAAAACTTTGTGGCTGTGTACAACCACATTTCGGCATTTGACCCGCTGGTGCTTCTCACCCGTCTTCCTGTGAAGCGGATCGTGATGATGTCGAAGCCTGAAAACGAAAAAATCCCCGTGGTGGGCAAGTATATGCACATGAGCGGTTATCCCGCTATTGACAGAAAAAGCCCCATGAAGGCGCGCCGCACGGTGGAAAAATGTGCCGATTGGGTGCGCGAGGGCGTGGCTTCGGTTGCCATCTCTCCCGAGGGCACAAGAAGCAAAACAGGCGAGCTTCTTTCCTTCCGCGCCGCTCCCTTTTCCACAGCCAAAAAGGCAGACTGCCCGATTGTTGTGGTTGTGGTGAGAAATACCGACAAGGTGTTCAAGAAGTTTCCGTTTCAGAGAACGGTGATTGACATGGACGTGATCGATACCGTGATGCCTGAAACCTACCACGAAATGAATTCCTTTGAACTGAGCGATCACGTCAGAAGTAAAATGCTTGACGCTCTCGGTCAAGAGGATAAGCATGGGCGCACTCAGCATGAAGAGGGAAGCGCTGAATAACAAAGAATGTAACAAGACTCCGTACGGGGTCTTGTTTTGGTTTGGATGCTGGGACGTCCCTGCGGAAGCAAATAATGCTTTAATAGAAAAAAGAGGTGCAACGCACCTCTTTTTTTATCTTCTTGGGATTCTTTTCAAGGCGTCGATCAAGTGATCGACATCATCGCGGGTGTTAAAATAGCCGACCGAAGCGCGCACAGCGCCGCGCGAGAGTGTACCCGAAAGACGGTGGGCAAGCGGGGCGCAGTGAAGCCCTTCGCGCAGAGCAATACCTTGTTCGTCAAGCCTGTTTGCCACCTCTGACGGAGAGTAGCCGACCAGATTGAAAAGCGCGGTCGAGCCGCCCTGCCGATTTGCCATATACAGCCGTAAAGAGGGAAGAGAGAGCATTCTGTTTCGCATATACGCGGCAAGTGTTTCCTCTTTTTGGCGGATACTTCCGATGCCGACTTCTCTGATATAGGCAATGCCTGCTTTCAGCGAGAGGATAGCCTCCACGGGGAGTGTGCCGGCTTCGAGACGGTCGGGAAGCTCGTTTGGCATCACAAGACTTTGCGAGTCGCTGCCGCTGCCGCCTGTGATGAGGGGCGGTATGCTGCTTGCTTCGACCGATTTGCCGAAGAGGACAAAACCGCCGCCGCGGATACCGAACAGCCCTTTGTGGAAAGGGGCGCAGAGGGCGGAAATGCCTGCTTTTTTCATGTTGATCTCGCACACGCCCGCCGACTGCGAGGCGTCCACGATGAAGTGAAGGTTATGCGCTTTGGCAAACGCGCCGATCGCTTCAAGCGGCAGCTCGATCGGCAAAATATTCGAGCGGTGGCAGGCAACAATCGCGCTTGTGTTGGGGCGCAAGTTTTTTTCGAGCGATGCAAGGATCGGTTCAACATCACCATGCCACCGCGCGCGGCTTTGATAGATGCTGTAGCCTGTGCCGTTTTCTTTCAGCGCGGCGATTGGGCGCAAAACGGCGTTGTGTTCGATATCCGAAATGAGAACGTGGCTGTTTTTCGGAATGAGTCCCTTGATGGCGATGTTGAGTGCTTGTGTGGCGCTCGGTGTAAAGACCACGCGCTCGGCATCACCGCCAAAGAGATCGGCTACGGCTTCCCGTGTTTCAAAAACAGCATCCGACACTTCTCTGGCAAGGGCGTGGGAGGAGCGCCCCGGATTGCCGCCGAGGGTTTCCATGGCGTGTGTGACTGCTTGGATCACACACGGAGGCTTGGGAAAGCTGGTTGCCGCATTGTCAAGATAGACGCGTTTCATAGAGATCCTTTCAGGATGCGCCGCCAAGGAATATCCGAAATGTCAAGGATGCGTGTCATTTCGGCAGTGCCGCGGCAGTCGGCTTCAATCCCCCATCCGCAGCCCTTGTCGGCTTCTTCGGGAGAGAGCCTGACAACGGTGACGGCGATGTTATTCGCGGCGAGAACCTTTCTTGCTTTTTGTGCAAATGTCAAAGAGGGGAGCGTGATGATACATTTGCTCATTGGTGTTCAAATTCCTTTCTTGCCGAGAGTTTCTGTCAGTGTCCCAGAAGCATGGGTTGGAGCTGTTCTTTGTTCAGTGCTGACAGAACGGCATTTGGGATCCGGGAAAAATCAGCGATCAGGGAGGTGGGCTTAGTGAAGGGATCATCCTGTCCGAAGGGAACGAAAAAGACATTTTTTCTCATTGTCAATGCACCGATGTGGCGAAGACCCACCGAAAGCGCGTCGTTAGAGGCGGGGGCGATGAGAAGCGGACGAGCGTTTCGCAGATGCGCTTTTGCCGCCATGGGCACGGTGGCATCGATGATGCCAAGCGAGAGTTTGGCAAGCGTGTTGCCGGTGCAGGGTGCGATGATGAGAAGATCAAACAGCTTTTCAGGACCGATCCGCTCGGCTTCCACAATGCTTTTGATGGCAGGTCTTCCGCAGAGCGATTCGATCTCTTGCATGATGGTTTCGGCTTTTCCGAAGCGGGTGTCGGTGTGCTGTACCGCTTCGCTGAAAATGGGAGTGACGCGATAGGTGTCAAGCAAATTTTTCATGGCTTCGGTAGCGCTTTTGATTGTGCAGAACGAGCCGCAAAAGGCAAAGCCCACCGAAAGCATAGCGGTGTTTTCGTGTTTCATAGGCGTCTGTTACAGACCGAAGGCGTCCGACACGCAGTCGGTGATGATATTGCCTGCGGTTTTGGGAGAGAATTTCCCCGGTAAGCCGAGGGCGGAGATGACGTGTGTGCCATGCTGTGCGGCTTCGCGCAGATCGATCCCGCCGGGCGGAGAAGCAAGCTCGATGATAACGGCATCTTGGGGCAGTGCTGAGAGAATCTCCCCTGTGATAACGGTGGCGGGTACGGTGTTGAAGATCATGTCACAGCTTGCGGCAAGGGATAAAAACGAGGCGTAGCTTTCGCCGCCGAGTCCTTGCGACCAAGCAAGGGCGCGGTCAGATGCGCGCCGTGCGATGACGGTGACGTTTGCGCCGAGGTCTTTCAGTGTTGTGGCAAGCATCTTGCCGATTCTGCCGTAGCCGACAACCAAAATGTCGGCGCCGTTTAATGTGATGGGCGTTTCGCGGATGGCAATGGCAAGAGCACCCTCAACTGTGGCGCGCGCGTTGCGGATGGCAAAGCTTTCGCTTGCGGCATAGTCAAAGGCTTCAAAGCCTTCGGGCAAGGTGGCGCCCAAAAGCCCTGCCGCGATTTTTTGTCTTGCACAGAGCAAGGGAAAAAGAGAGGTGATCTTGATTTTTTGGGTGGAAAGAGGGGCGTTGATATGAATACCGTCACGGCTGTAGGGCAAGGGGAGCAGTACGAGAATGGCGGAGAAGAGCGCTTCTGCAAGGCTATCTGCTTTGATGATACCATCGAAACTCCGGCTGTCTCCCACAATGTCAAGACCGTAAACGTGGCATTCATACCCTTTGACAGAAAAGGCTTTTGCCGCTTCGAGCTGTCTGAGATCGCCGCCGATCACGGCAATCTTGCCAAGCGGCTTTTTCATTTCGGGTGTGTCCTTCATGGTGTTTTATCTTCCTTTACGGCAAGGGTATGAAAGGCTTTTGGCTCTTTCTGTAACAGTATATGAAGGCTTTTGGCTTTCGTGAGAGGGAAAGAGGTGGTATGAAGGACATTGGTTGCATTGATTCAAAGTGTGTCACCTCATCCGTCATCCTTCGGATGCCACCTTCTCCCACTGGAGAAGGCTCTTGCGGCACGACTTTTTGTTTAATCAAGTGATATAAACTACACTTGATTGTAAAAAAGAGCATTCACTCCAATGCCTTCTCCAGCGGGAGAAGGTGGCACGAGCTTGGCGAGTGACGGATGAGGTGTCGGTATTGTTTCGTACGACACAAAAAAGGATTTCGCAAATCGCAAAATCCCTTTTGTCTTCAATCTGAAAGAAGTTCCGCTTGTGCGGAACTTCTTTTGCAGTTTTTATATACAGTTGAACATAACGCCGACAGCGGCACTTGTGCCGAATACATCATAGTAGATCTCTTCGGTTTGGGTGGCGAATTTGGTCATAATAATGCCTTCGGAGTTGCGGTGAGAATAAGCGGCATCGGCATTTTTGCGAAGCCATTCGATGTATTCGGGCTTGTTTTCCGAAAGGGCATAGAGACGTATCCAGCGGGAAAGGATGGCTTTGAAGCCGATGACATCGTTGCCCCAATCTTCGTTATCCATTACCTCGCCGTGATACATTTCGTTCATGGTGAAGGAGGCGGCAGCGGCGGCGCGGTTTTTGTAAACTTCATCCTTGTAGTGGAAGTAAAGCAGCATATTGCCGCCGATGTAAGTGCCTTGGTTGTAGGTGGAAGACCACTTATTGATCTCACCGTTTAATTTGATGCAGTCATACACCTTGCCGATCTCTTCTTCGGCGAGTGTTTTGACAGTCCATTCCATGACGTCTTTTGCTTTTTCAAAATAAGATTCGTCTTTACTGATTTCGCCAATCAGACAAGCGGCAATCACGCCGGGGCAGTTGACGCAGGCGTTTTTGGTTTGATTGTCGATACGCCACCAGAGTCCGCCACCAAGATCATCACTCGCCGAGCGCGGCCAAACGTAATCAAGATTGGCTTTGGCGGTGTCGTAATATTTCCTGATGCCTGTCAGCTTGTAGGCTCTTGCCATGGCAATGATCGCCCACATGATGTCATCGTTGTAAATGTTGCCTTCCCACACGTTGCCGTGCTGATTGACAAATGCGGTATAAACCTCTTCGATATAATCGGCGTATTTTGGGTTGCCTGTGATTTCGTAGGCGTCGTCGATGATCTCAAAGATCTCGGCGGTATCCCAGAAGTCTGCTCTTTCAAAGATTCCGTTTTTGTAATACTTGTCAATGTAGCGGTCAAAGCATTCGTCAGCTCTTGCGATCAGTTGCGCTTTCATGGGGGTGTACCGTCCTTTTATCAAACTTCCCATTACGGGATAAAATATCTGCTTTTATTCTATCGTTTTTGTGTGATACTGTCAATGGCTTTTTTGAATTTTGTTTCTTTTTGTGACAAAATAAACAAAAAAAATACGGATTGCAGGGCTCTGCAATCCGCATGAAAATACTTTTTTGTGTTTATGCCGATGTTTCGGGCAGGTTTGTGGGGTTTTCGTAGCTGTTAAAAGGACTCATGTTGGTGTACGGTGTTTCGTCGAAAACTTCAATGTTCAAAGGCGTTTTTTCCTCTGTTGAAGTGACGGGCGGCGTGCCGATGGAAAGTGGCGGTGAATCTTCATCTTGACATGCTGTGAAGAGTGTTGAAAGTAGGAAGAGAGCGAGTAAAACAAATGCAAGCTTTTTCATGGGGAAATCCTTTCATAGGGGAGTGTGTCATTTGACACTGTTAACAAGTTCGGCAAGGTCTTCAATCGCGAAGGTGAGCGATGAGAGGGGAGTGGTGGAGTAAGTGCCTTCGGGAAGCTTTTCGAGGGTTTTTTCGTTATAATCGGTGCGGTAGTAAGCGTCGATTTTGATCTTGGCGGTCTCACCTTTGAGCTCGATGTTGTTGAGAAGCATGGTGAAAATGTATCCGCGCTCAATGCCGAAATCCTTGGGTGTGATGGGGTCGGTATTACCGAAAATAGAGGGGTAGAGCGTGGAAATTTCAATTTCCTCATTTTCTACCGGAATCTGGTTTTGTTCTTCGTCAAGCTCGTAGATCGGCCTACCGTTTTTATCGTATGCCGAGAAGACAAAAACAAGCTTTTCTAAGTAACGTGTGGGTACGGCAGAAGCAATCTGCATGGCAAAAAGGTCATTGCGTTCTTTGGAAACGCGGACTTTGAAAAGTCCGTTACCCACGGCGTTGCCGTTTTCTTTGCTGAAATCTTTCCAATCGCTGTAATCAAGGGGTTGATAGGTGTACGTGCTGACCGAAATGCCGCGATAGGTCACAACACATTCGTTGACAAGCTCAATGAAGTTGTGCTGGGTGGAAATAACCGGATATTCAAGCGCGTTTGCCGAATAGTATGCCACAATGTTCAAGTCGTAGGCTTCGTAAAGTACGGTGTTCAAGTCTTTTGTCAGCGTAATCACAGCAAGATAGGCGCTGTCCAGACCGAAGTCTTTGGCTGTCAAAGTTTCCTTTTCGGAAATGACCGTTCGGTAGAGCGTGTTGGTGCGCTCGCGGCGAATCTGTGTTTGCACGCCGAGATGGTCGCTTTCGCCTTCGATTTCGGTTTCGGTGAAGCGGTAACGGATGCCGACCGTGGTGTTATCGTCCGACGGGATGGCGTAGCAGAGGTACATTTTCACATTGCCGTTGGCATCCGGTGCGGAGGCACCCAGAAAATAGTTTTTGCTGAGCGTAACACCTTCTTCTGCCTTGATCGTGGCGGCGTTTTCCGGGCTCATTTCATATTTGTTCCACTTTTGTACGTCGACGATCGGGCTGACTTCTTTCACGTCAAAAGATTTGGGTGAGGAAAGAATATGTTCATACAAAAGCTCTTGAATGTAAAAAGTCTGCTTGGCGGTGTAGATCTTCTGATCGCCGATGACGTAATAAGCGGCAACCTCATAGGCAAGATCGTCATCATTTGTGGCAACTCGTTCGAGTGTGCGTTGGAAGAGATATCCC
>JAFQNZ010000116.1 GCA_017395715.1 Clostridia bacterium
ATTATATATATGAAAACCATTGTTGCATCCAAAGTCACCATTCTCCCCTCCGAAACAGGTGCATTCGATTCGATCGCCGCTTCCCTTTCCGGAAAGGTATATGAAAACACAATCGGCAACAACCGCTTCGTTACCTTTAAGGGAGACACCACGCTCACCCATCTTTGCGAATATCCCGGCAGAAATGAAATCCGCAAGGTTGAATGCCCTCTGCCTGCTTACGAGGTGCTTCCGAGTGATATTCCCTGCGGTGAAAAGAAGAACGAAACCGCCCTGTATCAGATCGACCTTGACAACCGCCGTGTCAACTGCGGTATGACCTATATTTTCCAGCTTGCCGACGGCAGATTCTTCATTCTCGACGGCGGCTACTTCACCTTCAGCGAATGCGACAGACTCTACACCATGCTGAGAAAATTGCAGCCCGAAGGCAAACTCAACATCGTGGGTTGGTTCTTCTCGCACGCTCACCAGGATCACTTCGGCGCATTTCTTGAATTTGTTTCGAAATACAAGGATGAATACACCATCGACACGCTGTACTACACCTTCCCCTCTCTTGATCTTCCCGAATCGGTCAATTGGAAGCAGTCAGACAATGCCACCATGCGCGAGTTTGATTATACCGTTACAAAGTACCTGCCCGACGTAAAACTTTGCTTCTTGCATTCGGGTCAGTCCTTCAACATGGGTGAGATTCACATCGATGTGCTCTTCACTCACGAGGACTTTTATCCCGATACCATCCGTTCTTTTAACGATACTTCGACAGTTCTTCACATCACAGTCGAAGGACAAAAGATCCTCTTCCTCGGCGACCTTCACGTACAGTCCTGCCGCAAGCTGGAACCGGTTTACGGCGATCTTCTGAAGTCTTACATCATTCAGGTTGCCCACCACGGCTTCAACGGATCAACGGTGGAAACCTACGAGTACGCCTCTCCCGAAGTGGTGCTTTGGCCTACTGCAGATTACGAATTTGAAAGAAACACCACAAGAGACGTTAACGCCCATCTGCTTGCCATGACCTGCGTCAAGGAACACATCATTGCAGGCGTTCACGGCACACGCAAATTCACTTTCCCCTACGAAGTCGGCACATCCGAAGAGATCGACCTTCCAAAAATCTAATATCAAAACTTGGTTGACAGCTTTTGTCAACCAAGTTTTTGTTTGTGTATATTATACAAATTTGAAATGCGAAATTTGTCACAATTGAACAATACATAGAATCGCTCGTCAAAGGCAAGAAATCTTTGAAAAACCGCTTGACAAGCCACTTTTCGGGTGCTATAATGCCCTCGAAATCAAGAAAGGAGGTTTTGCACATGAATCAAAACCTGACATCCACCCTGTACCGTCATAAGATTGAACTTGTTACCGTATCCGACATCCGCGACTTCGTTGCCATTGCCGGCAAATGCAAAGGCAAGGTCATGCTCCGTTGCAGCGACGATTTTTGCATCAATGCGAAAAGCCTTCTTGGTGTTATGCTCGCCAAAAAGATGCAGTGGAACGACCTCACCCTTCTCACCGAAACCGACTGCTACAGCGAATTTAAGAGGTTCATTGCGGATTGAGAAACGCTCTCTTCAAAAGACAGTCTTTTGAAGAGCTACATACGTAACATACGGTCTTTGACCGATACATATCAAAAGGACAGAGAAAAAACTCTGTCCTTTTTCATTGTTATACAAACAAAAAGATCACAAGAAGACATAATATTGCAATATCGCTCTTTTTGTAGTGAAAGCCGCGGCGGTAGCCGGTGTAGCCGGCAAGCGCCAGAAGCTCAATGATCGTCCAAATAGCGATATGCTTGAACTCCAGGTTTTGGATAATCATCAAACAAAGGGCGTATACGGGAATGAGTGTGCGTGAGCCGAAGAAAGAATCGGAGATCTCACCTATCTTTTCGGTTCTTCGCTTGCCAAAACTGAGGAAAAATCCCACAGCAGAAAGAATGCCGAGCCCAATCCAAAAGAGCAGCCAAAAAACGTATTGCGGTATCTGCCACCACAGAATCAACTTCTTAACGCTCAGCTTATAATTGACTTCGATAACCCCCTCATAGCTCTCGGTCAGCGTGGAAAACACACGAAAAGGAAGTGAAGCGCCACCGTAGTCCAATATGTACGCATTATCGATCAACAGGGCTAGTGCCAAAACGATAAGACCGAAAACCAAGGTGTATTGCAGCATAAACCAGATTCCGTCGCCCACGCTGTTTGCCTCGTTAAACACAAACACCATGACCGAATAGATGGCAAAACCAAGGATAAGGCAGAGAAAATAATGCGCAAGCATCGGCATAAAATTGAAATGCTCACCGCCAATGCTCAAAAGGAATGCAAAGTTCAAGAGATACGACAGGGTAAAAGCGCTGAACAGTGTGATGAGCCCTGTCAGATAATGTACCGTACCCATGGCTCTTCTGGAAATGGGGAGCGAATACGCGCAGTCAAGATTGATCCGTCTCTTAAAAAACGCAAATTCACTTACCGGAAGAACGAATGCCAAAAGAATCAAAATACCAACCGAAAAATCCAATCCGGCATCATACCCTCTGTGGAGCATGTGTTCGTTATCGTAAAAGCTGTACTGTCTTGACTGTTCGTTAAATCCGGTCAAAGCAGTGACGGCAAGCACGATGGCAAGAATAAACACCAAGGTCCTCAGATTTTCCCTCATGTGTGAGCGAAAATAGGCTTTTACGTTTGTCATACCGTCATCCCCTTTCTCACATCATGGATAAAGGTCTCTTCAAAGTCAAGCGGCATTTCGTCCATCACGGCAGGAGAGAGCGCTTCAAGCTTTTCTGTCATATCGTCGCCATCGCCCTCGAGAACGATCTGCACGAATCGATTCTTCACGGTCAGTGACACCACA
Organism: Clostridia bacterium; assembly: GCA_017395715.1. GTDB lineage: Bacteria > Bacillota > Clostridia > Oscillospirales > CAG-272 > RGIG1993. Next base: position 2,890 of record JAFQNZ010000116.1, read on the forward strand.
GGAAGATGCGAAAACAGCTCTTCGCTGACACGTTCGGTAAAAGCAAGCTCAAACTTACAGAGTCTTCCCACGTGCTCGGCGATATCGCCTTGCTGCTTGATCACGTTCGAATCGATCAGAATGAACTTATCGCAAAAATCCTCAAGCTCTCTGAGCGAATGGCTGGCGATCAAAACGGTGGTGTGCCCCTCTTCCACGAGAGTGATGATGGCATCCTTGAAGATCTGTCGGGAGAGCGGGTCGAGTCCGTCAAACGCCTCATCAAGCAACAAATATTCCGGCTTTACCGCAAGGGCAAGCGCAATGAATACCTGACGGCGCATACCCTTTGAAAAATTGCGAACCTTTCCCTTTTGATCGATCTTGTACGCGCTGAGCAAACGGTCATAAGTTTCTTTGTCGATATGCGGATGAAAGGTTTTGTAAAAATCAAACAGCCCTTTGGGTGTCATAAACGCGGTGTAATAGGGATCGTCGGGCAGGAAAAAGATATCCTGCCTTGTCTCTGCTTTTTCGGGACTTCTGCCGTCGTATTCGATAGCGCCTTCATCGGGTAGGTACACGCCGGCAAGCAGACGAAGGAGCGTGGACTTACCCGCGCCGTTGATACCGACGATGCCGAGGATGGTGTTGTCGGATATGTCAAGGTTAATGTCGCGAAGCACGGTCTTGTTGCCAAGCGAATGCGACAGATTACGAATCGCAATCATTCTGGTATACCTCCTCTACAAGCGAAATCATCTTGTCTTTCGAAACACCTTGCTCCTTGAGGCGTAACAGCTCTGAGAGCAAGACCTCATAGGCCGCCTGGTCTTCCCCGCCTTCACTATCAAACGTCACGAAAGCACCTTTTTTCGGCATGGAGCGGATCAAACCTTTTTCTTCCAGCAAGGCGTAGGCGCGTTGCACCGTGTTGGGATTCACGCGAAGTTCGGCGGCAGCTCTTCTGACCGAGGGGAGCTTCTCTCCCGGCTTCAAAACACCGAGGGTAATGTATCTCTCATATCGATCAGCAATGTCAAGATACACGTCCCGCTTTGCAAAAATCGTTTTTGCCATTCAGCCTCTCCTTTCTGTATCGCCTGTACTATCTGTATTATCTGTATTATCATTATAGCATCCGATATCAAGTTTGTCAATAGCAAATTTCACGTTTTGGATAAGAGTTTTTCATTGAGTTTTTACACAAATGAGAGAACAAAAAAGCCTCCCTTGTGCAAAGGGAGGCTTTTTATTCATCTTTGCTGCGAGGTTTTCTCGGATTTTTCACGCCGTAGCCCGAAAGATCAGCTTTCACGATCGCGCCGAACATTCTGTGGCGAAGTCCGTCTTTTTCCTTTTCAAGAGAGTCAAGAAGCTGCTTGTACATTTCCCTGTCGGTCTGCTTGTCCTCAGGGCAAAGGCTCTTGATCACGGGTAGATCATGGTTTTCTACAAACGCCAAAATCTCGCGTTCTTTGGTAAGAACAAAGGGGCGGATCATGGTGATGTCCTTGCGATCGAGATAAGTCACGGGCGAAAAGGTGCCGAGTCTGCCCTCGTTGCAAAGATTCATCATAAAAGTCTCAAGCACGTCGTCGTAGTGATGGCCGAGCGCGATCTTGTTGCAGCCCATCTCTTTTGAAATATCATGGAGCATACCGCGCCGCATACGGGCGCAAAGCGAGCAAGGGTTGGATTCCTTGCGGATATCAAAAATAATCTCGGCAAGGTTGGTTTTTTGGATGCGGTATTCAATGCCAAGCGCTTTGTAAAACTCTTCCAGCGGAGAAAAATCGCCACCATCAAAGCCCATATCCACCGTAATGGCAACCACCTCAAAGGGTACGGGGTAAAAACGGCGCATCTCACATAAGGCGCAAAGAAGCGCCAGCGAATCTTTACCGCCCGAAACACCAACCGCAATACGATCTCCCGCTTCGATCATACCGTAATCGTCAATCGCGCGGCGCGCTTTGCTCAAAAGACGGCGAATCTTAAATTCCATCATACATCACAATCCTTTGGTAAGATGCCATTTTGCAAGCACTTTCATATACTGACAATAGCCCGATGGGCGAAAGTAAGAAAGGATATGCATGTATGGCAATCAGAATATACATTGACCAAGGTCACAATCCGCAAAACCCCAACGCAGGCGCTGAGGGAAACGGTTTACGCGAGCAGGATCTCACCTACGAAATCGGCAGACTCACAGCCGACCTTTTGGCGGCAAACCCCAATTTTGAAGTGCGGCTTTCCCGCCCCACCCCCGAAACCTCGCTCGGCACGACCAATGCCGAAAGCCTTGCCGCGCGCGTCAACGATGCCAACCAGTGGGGCGCAGATTATTTCATCAGCCTGCACGCCAATGCCTCCACCATCACCTCGGCAAGCGGTGCGGAGGGCTATATCTACCGCGCAGACTCCCCTGCCGAAGATCTGTCCGAAGATATCGTGGAGGGCATCAGCGAGGCAACGGGCCTTGCTGACCGCGGCGTGTTCGTGCGCCCCTCTCTCTATGTCCTGCGGCGCACGCAAATGCCGTCGACCCTCATTGAGATGGGCTTCATCACAAACGCCGTGGACGCAACACTTATGTCGCAAAACCCCGGGCTGTTTGCCGAGGGGATCTACAACGGCATTTTAGAGTATTTTAATCTCGATTAGTTCTCGGATGCGCGCATGACCTCTTCGTAAGCCGACATGATGCCGATCTTGCCGCTTTCGTAGGTCAAGCCGCCCTGAAAGTAGGCTGTGTAAGGCGGACGCAGAGGTCCGTCTGCCGAAAGCTCGATCGATGCGCCCTGCACGAATGCACCCGCCGCCATGATGACTTTGTCGGTATAGCCCGGCATTTCCCACGGCTCGGGGGTAGCAAAGGCATCCACGGGAGAGCCCTTTTGAATGCCGCGGCAGAACGCACAAAGGTTTTCGGGTGTGCCACACTTCACCTGCTGAATGATGTCATAACGCAGCTCGTCAAAGCGCGGCTCAACCGCAAAGCCTGCTTTTTCAAACATAAAAGCAGCAAGAGCGGCGGTTTTGAGTGCCTGTGCTGTGGTGTGGGGGGCATAGAAAAAGCCCTTGAAAAGATCGCGGTTTTGACCAAAAGTCGCGCCGACTTCATTGCCCACGCCAACTGTGGTCAGGCGGTAGGAGGCAAGCTCCACCGCTTTGGCAGTACCCGCAAGGTAGCCGCCCGACTGCGCCATGCCGCCGCCTGCGTTTTTGATTAGCGAGCCTGCCATCAAGTCAACACCCACCGAGGTAGGCTCGCACTCGTCGCAGAATTCGCCGTAGCAGTTATCAACAAAAATATAAGCATCACTTCTCGCCTTGCAGAACTTGACAAGCTCTCCGATCTCCTTGACCGAAAGGGTCGGTCTGTCAAGATAGCCCTTGGAGCGCTGCACAAACACCATTTTCACGTTTTTGTCTTTCAATGCTTCCTCAATGGCGGGGTAATCGAAGCTACCGTTAAAGGGAATCTCTTTGTAAACTACGCCGAAATCGGCAAGAGAGCCGTTGC
>JAFQNZ010000117.1 GCA_017395715.1 Clostridia bacterium
ACACCCCACTGCCGCGGCAGTGGGGTGTTTTTATGAAAAAACTTATTTTACTCTTTCTTCGAGATACTTCACAACGTCACCGACGGTGATGAATTCGCGAAGGTCTTCGTCTTCGATCTCAAAACCGAATTCTTCTTCGCAAGCGTACACAAGGTCCGCAAGCTCAAGAGAGTTGATACCGAGATCATTGATCAGCTCCGCTTCAGGGGTCACCTCAGCCGCATCCACATGAAGGTCATTGACAAGAATCGCTTTAATACGGTCAAACATAATTACAGTCTCCTAACAAATAAATATTATTGTACTTTGTAGCGCTTGATTTTTTTGGTTGTTGTTTTTTCAAACTCCGTCTCACGCACTTCCACTTCGTGGATCTGCTTGAACACGGGAAGTTCTTTGTTGATCTCGTTGACTTCGTCCTTGAGCGTGTTGTAGATCGCCTCGGCCGTCATGCCCTCGGTCTTTTCCTCGTCGGGATAGATGAGAGCCGTGATCACAATTTCACCCACAGCATTCTTTCTGCCCACCACGACGCATTCCTTGATCATGGCGATCGGCGCAAGATACTGCTCAATTTCCTCGGGGTAAATGTTTTTGCCGTTGCTCAGAATAATGATATTCTTCTTTCTGCCGGTAATATGCACAAAGCCGTCTTTGTCCACAAAACCAACGTCGCCGGTCTTGAACCAGCCGTCTTCGGTGAAGACCTCCGCAGTCGCATCGGGGTCTTCAAAGTAGCCGAGCATCACGTTGCCACCCTTAACAAGGATCTCGCCGGTATCCTGACCTTCATCAAGATCAACCTTAACCTCGCAACGTTCAACAGGCGTACCGACCGTACCCGCGCGACGCTTGTCAAGACGGTTGACCGCCACAAGAGGCGCACACTCGGTAATGCCGTAGCCGTTGAGGATCGGAACGCCGAAGGCATCGAAATCGTCGATGAGTCGCTGATCAAGAGGCGCGCCGCCGCAAACGATGCTTTCAAGCTCTCCGCCAAAGACAGAAAGGATCTCGCCGAAGAACTTCTTACGCAGATCGATACCGAAATGACGCAGGAAATTGCTGATCTTCATGGCCTTTTTGACTTTTTTGGTGATACCCTTCTTTTCGATGTTGTCCCAGATCCTCTTGTAAAGCGTCTCAACAAAAAGCGGAACGAACAAAATCGCTGTGGGCTTAAAGGAAGCAAGGTTCTTGGTCACATATTTGATGCTATCATTGATATAGGTCGTACAACCCTTGTTGGTGGCAGCAAGATGACCGCAGGTCATTTCGTATGTGTGGTTGATCGGCAAAACCGAGAGCAATCTTGTTTCATCGCTGATATGATGCATCGAAAGGCAGGACGAATTGGTCGCAGCGGCAAGGTTGTTCTGCGAAAGAAGAATACCCTTGCTCGTGCCGGTCGTACCCGATGTGAAAAGAAGCGCACAGGGCTTTTCAAGATCAAGTGTCAGATCAAGATAGGTGCGGTTGCCCTTGGCAAGTTCTTCTTCACCCATCTTCTGAAGCGCTTCCCAAGAAAGAACTCTGTCTCTTCCCTCGTCGGAATCAGCAGGTGTGATCGGGATGAAATAGCGGATACCGTCCACGCGGTCGGCAATTGCCGCCATGCGCGCGTTCTGGCTTTCGGTGTACACCACAGCCTCGGCGTGCGAGCGGATCAAAAAGTTTACAAGCTCATCGTCGTTGATCTCTTTGTCAAGCGGCACGATGATGCCGTTGCCGTTTACCACGGCAAAATAAGTCACCACATACAAGGGATGTGTATCGCCAATCACGGCAATTGTCTTGCCCATCAGGTCAAGAGCGGAAAACGCCGTTCCTGCCCCGTTCATTTCGCGCAAAAAATCGTTAAACGAAAAGCTGACATCCTTGCGTGTTTTTTTATCCTTGAAGATATATCTCGGTTTGTCACCGTAAAGTGCGGCACTCGTCACAATGAGGTGACGCAGATCGGTTACCATTTTATTCTCGTAAGCCTGTTTCTTAATATAGAACACTCCCTTTCGACAGGTATTCGACAAAGTTCAGCACACACCGTGCTAACAAGTCGCACATACCACCCAATACAGAATACAAGGTGATTATAGACCATTTTTTTCCCTTTGTCAAGAGTTATGCTCCAACTCTTTGGCAAACACCCCAAAAAAGAGCTCTTTTTTTGACAATCAATCATTTTTTTGGCAGGACACCATTGATTCTCACGTACAACTGTGCTATAATACAAAGGAACAAATCACCAAAACGGAGGATAGACTATGAAAATCTTGTTCCAAGGCGACAGCATTACCGATGCCAGCAGAGACCGTTCTGACATTCACAACCTCGGTCACGGCTACCCCTTTTATGCAGCAGAACTGATCAAAGAAAAATATCCCGATATCGAATTCGAATTCATCAACCAGGGCATCGGCGGCAACCGCGCCGAAAATCTTCTTGCCCGTTGGGAAGAAGATACCATTGCACACAATCCCGACATCATTTCGATCCTTATCGGTGTCAACGATACATGGCACAACTCAAATCCCAATGATAACTGGATGAAGCACAGCTACTTTGAGCGTTGCTACCGCAATATCTTAACCCAGCTCAAGGAAAAGACCCATGCCAAGATCATCCTGATCGAGCAGTTCCTGCTCTACACCCCCGATAAGGCATATTTCCGCGAAGACATGGCACCCAAGATTGAGATCACAAGAAAGCTCGCGCGTGAATTTGCCGATGCTTACATCCCGATGGACGGTCTGTTTGCCAAAGCTTCGGTCGGTACCGCACCCACACGTTTTGCCGAAGACGGCGTTCACCCCACCAAAGCAGGTGCCGAACTGATGGCAAAATACTATCTCGAAGCCATCTCCCCTCTCATCGAAGAGATCAAGTAATTGATTCCAAAATAAAATCAGCGCTTGCGATACCACGGTATCGCAAGCGCTTTTCGGCTTATTCAGCCATGCGTTTTTTCATCACTTTACCCCAGATCATGCGCACAAGAAGCACAATCACGGGAACGGCGATCATGGTCAGAATCATTTCGGGAACCATGAAAGTGGCGTTATACACCAGCGAATATGTCCATTTTCCGTAACGGAAAACGGCGTCATTCCACGCACCTGCCTTGGTGATGCTGTACCACACCACAGCGCCGCTCAGTATATGGCACACAAAGCGAAGAAGCACACACACCAAGCTACCAAGCGCTATATTGGTGTAAAGACTTGCCTTCTCGTTTTTGAAAAAGCGTTTTTTGCTGAAGATGCCGGCAAGTCCCAACACCGTAAAGGCGAGGATATAGTCAAGGAAAATACAAAGCACAATGCCTAAGGGATCGGGAACATACGCCACCGTACCGATACCCAAAAGAAGCTGGATCAGCGAATAGGCAAATGCTGAAAAAAGGCCCATTTTCACACCGT